>CAMATY010000029.1 GCA_945861325.1 Ferrithrix thermotolerans DSM 19514 | reverse complement strand
GGAATTGCTGATGTCAGGCTTGATCGTGCAGATAAGCGCAACGCTCTTGATCCAGCGATGTTCGACGCGATTTCGCGGGCGGGCAAAGATCTTGTCACGAACAAAGATATTCGAGCAGTTGTTCTTTCTGGCAACGGCACTTCATTTTGTGCAGGACTTGATTTCGGCAGCTTTCAAATCATGGCTGATTCAGGCTCTGCCAACACAAATGGCAAACCAAAAAATGATTCTCAAAAAGAAAATGCAGGAGCAATATCTCCTGGGGCGATCACGCACTTAGCGCAACAAATTTGTTGGGTGTGGCAAGAAGTTCCAGTGCCAGTTATTGCGGCGATTCAAGGCCATGCACTTGGCGGCGGAATGCAGTTGGCACTTGGCGCAGATATTCGTGTCGCGCACCCCGAGACGCAATTTGCAATGCGCGAAGTTCATTGGGGGCTGATCCCTGATATGACTGGCACTTTGATGTTGTCGCGACTCGTACGCGACGATGTTGCAAAAGATTTGGTTTTTAGCGCGCGGATAATTTCTGGCGCGCAAGCGCATGCGTTTGGGGTTGTGACTCGGCTCTCAGAGAGCCCGCTAGAAGTAGCGATGCAGATTGCACGCGAGATTGCCGAGCGCAGTCCTGACGCCGTGCGTGGGGCTAAAGCGCTGATCAATCGACTCTCTAATGCTGGTGCGGCTGAACATTTTGCCGAAGAACGGCGGATCATCTCTTCGTTAATCGGTAAGCCGAATCAGGTTGAAGCCGTGATGTCAAACTTTGAAAAAAGGTCGGCAAATTTTGTACCTCCGTCTGTCTAGACTTTAAATCTCGAGCCAACGTCGTCTCGTTTAACTAGCCAATTGGTGGCTTGTTTATTGAAAACATTCAGGGACGACAACTTTGCAAGATTTACCACAAGCGATTGGTCTTTACGACCCAAGAT
The DNA here is from genome assembly GCA_945861325.1 of Ferrithrix thermotolerans DSM 19514. Lineage (GTDB taxonomy): Bacteria > Actinomycetota > Acidimicrobiia > Acidimicrobiales > Ilumatobacteraceae > BACL27. Next base: position 16,179 of record CAMATY010000029.1, on the reverse strand, counting down.
TTGAGCACGACTCGTGTGGTGTCTCATTCGTCGTAGACATGCATGGTCGTGCGAGTCACGAGATTGTTGCTACTGGTCTTGGCGCGTTGTGCAGCATGGAGCATCGTGGTGCAACTGGTGCTGAAACACAAACTGGTGATGGCGCAGGAATCTTGTTGCAGATTCCGCATAAGTTTTTAGATGCAGTAACGCAATTTGATTTACCAAGCGTCGGAAGTTACGGCGTCGGAATGGCTTTTTTGCCAAGTGACGATGAACTTGCGAATAAAGCCCGTCAAAGTATTGAATCAATAGTTGCCCAGCAGAATCTGCAAACTCTTGGTTGGCGAAATGTTCCGGTAAATCCTTCATGCTTGGGTGCGAGCGCACATCGCGTGATGCCAGCGTTTATGCAATTTTTTGTTTGTGATCCGAGTGGGTCGAAATTGATAGATCTGGATCGAAAGTTATTTATTTTGCGCAAGCGAATTGAGCACGAACTGCCGTTTGAACAAAAGACATACTTTCCGTCGCTTTCGTCGCGCACGCTGATCTATAAAGGCATGTTGACAACTCCAGAGTTGCAGATGTTTTTTGAAGATTTGAGTGACGAGCGAATTGAATCGGCTCTAGTCCTAGTACATAGTCGATTTTCAACAAACACATTCCCGTCATGGCCACTTGCTCACCCGTATCGATACATTGCGCACAACGGCGAAATTAATACCGTGCAGGGAAACCGAAACTGGATGCGAACGCGAGAGTCGCTGTTGGCAACCGAACTTATCCCAGATTTAGAAAAAGCATTTCCTGTTTGTACGGTCGGTGGCTCTGACTCGGCAAGTTTCGATGAAGTTCTTGAATTGTTGCACTTGTCGGGCCGAAGTTTGCCACACGCAATGCTGATGATGATTCCTGAAGCGTGGGAGAACTCAAAAACAATGTCAGAAACTAAGCGCGCGTTTTATCGCTATCACGGCTCATTGATTGAGCCTTGGGACGGTCCTGCCAGCGTTGCATTTACTGATGGAACTATTATCGGCGCGGTTCTAGATCGAAACGGCTTGCGTCCAAGTCGATATTGGGTGACTGAAGATGACCTTGTGATCATGGCAAGCGAAGTGGGCGTTGTGAATATTGACCCAGCACGAGTCAAGATTAAAGGACGATTACAGCCAGGGAAAATGTTGTTGGTAGACACGGCGCAAGGACGAATAATTAGCGACGAAGAGATTAAAGAGTCTCTGGCTGCACAGGCACCATATGCGCAATGGCTGGCAGATGGCCAAGTTGAACTGAAAAATCTTGTTGATCGAGAGCATGTCGTTTTTAGTCACGACAGCGTGTTGCGCCGTCAACAAGTTTTTGGATATTCGCATGAAGAATTAAAACTAATCATTGCTCCAACTGCATTGACTGGCACTGAGCCAATCGGGTCGATGGGAACAGATACACCGATTGCAGTTCTGTCAACTCGACCGCGATTGTTGTTTGATTATTTTTCACAGTTGTTTGCTCAGGTGACAAATCCGCCACTTGACGCAATTCGCGAAGAGATTGTTACATCAGTTGGGTCAACTTGCGGACCAGAAAGTAATTTGTTGTTTGCGACCGGCGAGAACTGCAAACAACTCGTGTTGCCTTTCCCGATTATCGATAATGACGAATTAGCAAAAATTATTCACATTAATGATGATGATTTGTTTAATCATCTCAAATCTAAAGTAATTAGTGGCTTGTATCGAGTCGCGAACGGTGCGCAAGCAATGCGTGATGCCCTTGACGAGATTCGCCAAAATGTGGTTGAGGCAATCAATGATGGTGCACGGATAATCGTCTTATCTGATCGCAATAGTGATGAAGTTTTCGCACCGATTCCGTCGCTGTTGTTGACGAGTGCCGTTCATCACCATTTGATTCGTGAAAAGCAACGAACGAAAGTTGGGTTAATAGTCGAATGTGGAGATGCACGCGAAGTTCACCACATGGCACTGCTGATTGGTTATGGCGCAGGAGCGATTAATCCGTATTTGGCCTTTGAGTCGATTGAAGACATGGTTGTTGCTGACGACTCAACAGGCATGTTTGGTCTCGGCACGATCACAGCAAAAACCGCGATTAAGAACTACATCAAGGCGTCGGGTAAGGGTGTATTGAAAGTTATGTCAAAAATGGGTGTTTCAACTGTGGCTTCGTATACGGGTGCACAAATTTTTGAAGCGATCGGTTTGTCAACAGAAGTAGTCGACGAATTTTTCACTGGCACAGTTTCGCGCCTTGGAGGAATCTCGCTAGATGAGATCGCGCGCGAAGTTTCTGCTCGCCATTCAGTGGCACACCCGACGCGACCAGATCAAAGACGCCACCGACAACTTGAACTCGGCGGAGAGTATCAATGGCGTCGCGAAGGTGAACATCATCTATTTAACCCTGACACTGTTTATCGTCTGCAACATGCAACACGAACAGGTCGCTATGACATTTTTAAGCAGTACACAAAATCAGTCGATGATCAATCTCGTGTTCTTGCAACACTGCGCGGGCTATTCGAGTTTGCGCAGGCAAAGAATCCGATTTCAATTGATGAAGTTGAACCTGTAAGTGAAATTGTCAAACGCTTTTCGACTGGGGCAATGAGTTACGGATCAATTTCGGCAGAAGCGCACGAGACATTGGCAATTGCAATGAATCGCATTGGTGCCAAAAGTAACACCGGCGAAGGCGGAGAAGATGCCGAAAGATATCTACCGATGCCCAATGGTGATTCAAAGCGATCGGCGATTAAACAAGTTGCGTCGGCACGCTTCGGGGTGACGAGTGAATATCTTGTTAATGCAGACGATTTGCAAATCAAAATGGCGCAAGGCGCTAAGCCTGGAGAAGGCGGTCAACTACCAGCGCACAAGGTTTATCCATGGATAGCTAAGACACGATATTCAACTGCAGGAGTTGGGCTAATTAGCCCGCCGCCACATCATGACATTTATTCAATTGAAGATCTCAAACAACTAATTCACGATTTAAAAAATTCAAACCCTGTTGCAAGAATTCATGTGAAACTAGTGGCTGAAGTTGGCGTTGGCACTGTTGCTGCTGGGGTAGCGAAAGCTAAAGCAGATGTGGTTCTGATTTCTGGGCACGACGGAGGAACGGGTGCATCACCTCTGACTTCGTTGAAGCACGCCGGCGCACCATGGGAACTCGGTCTTGCTGAAACTCAGCAGACATTGATGCTTAATGGCCTACGAGATCGCATTGTCGTGCAGACCGATGGGCAAATGAAAACTGGTCGTGATGTGATAATCGCTGCGTTGCTGGGTGCTGAAGAGTTTGGTTTTGCGACTGCACCGCTAGTTGTCAGTGGATGTGTGATGATGCGGGTTTGTCATCTTGACACTTGTCCAGTTGGGATAGCCACCCAGAACCCAGAGTTGCGTGCAAAGTTTTCAGGTAAGCCAGAATTTGTGACGAATTTTTTCGAATTTATTGCCACGGAAGTGCGAGAGTATCTGGCGCAACTCGGTTTCCGCAGTTTGCAAGAAGCAGTTGGTCGTGTTGAGATGCTGAATTCAAAACACGCTGTTGATCACTGGAAGGCGCGCGGATTAGATATTTCATCTATCTTGGCTATTCCACAAAATCCCTACAACCAAACGCCGTATCACTCGACACCGCAGGACCACGGTCTCGTTGATGCTCTTGACAATGAATTGATTTCAAAATGTGACAGTGCCTTGAAAACTGCTCAGCCAATTGCACTTGAGTATTCGATTAACAATACGAATCGCACGGTCGGCACGATGCTCGGCTACGAAGTTACAAAACGATTTGGCGCAATCGGTTTGCCAGATGCGACAATCAAACTTCATTTCAAAGGTTCCGCAGGTCAGAGTTTTGGTGCGTTTATCCCGAATGGGATCGAATTGCATCTAGAAGGAGACTCGAATGACTACTTGGGCAAAGGTTTATCGGGTGGGCGAATAATTGTGCACCCTGACAAACGGGCGAGATTTGTCGCTCACGAAAATGTAATCGCAGGCAATGTGATTGGCTACGGCGCAACTAGTGGCGAAATATTTATCTCGGGCATTGTTGGTGAGCGATTTTGTGTCCGCAACTCAGGGGCAACTGCAGTTGTCGAAGGCGTTGGCGATCATGGATGCGAATACATGACTGGTGGGCGAGTGGTGGTGCTCGGCGCGACTGGGCGAAATTTCGCTGCAGGAATGTCCGGGGGAATCGCATATGTGTATGACGACGAAGATGACACGAACGCTAATTTTGAATCTCGTGTCAACACTGAACTTGTTGATTTAGTCGCTCTTGATAGCAACGATTTGGTTTGGCTTGAGCAAATAATTAGTCGGCATCTCGCGTTGACGAACTCTGCGCGAGCTCAAGAGGTGCTCGCAGACTGGAAAGTCGCACAGACAAAAATTCGCAAAGTATTGCCCCGCGATTATGCACGAGTCATTGCAGAAATTGAAAAACAAAATTTGACTGAGAATGCAAAGAAAGTTTCTGTAACTGCTCATGGGTGAACCAACAGGATTTTTAAAATGGGATCGCGCGACACCTAAGCGCAGAAAAATTGAAGTTCGAATTCAAGACTGGAATGAGGTCTACGAAAAGTTCCCGAGCGAAGATTTAAAGCATCAGGCAGGTCGGTGTATGGATTGTGGAATACCTTTCTGCAATAACGGCTGTCCGCTAGGTAATTTAATCCCAGACTGGAACGACCTTGTCTATCGCGGTCATTGGAAAGATGCTGTTGAAAGATTGCATGCGACAAATAACTTCCCAGAATTTACGGGTCGGTTGTGTCCAGCCCCGTGTGAGTCGGCTTGCGTGCTGGGTATTAATTCTGATGCAGTGACAATCAAGCAAGTTGAAGTTGAAATAATCGATCGGGCGTGGAGTGAAGGGTGGGTTGCTCCCCAAGTTCCGACAAAAAAGACAGGCAAGCGGGTCGTCGTGATTGGTTCTGGGCCGGCGGGTCTTGCTTGTGCTCAGCAACTTACTCGTGTGGGTCACGATGTCGTTGTGCTTGAACGAGCCGATCGAATCGGTGGACTATTGAGATACGGCATCCCAGAATTCAAAATGGAAAAACGACACATTGATCGGCGCCTTGATCAGATGCGAAGTGAAGGAACCGTCTTTCGAACGAATGCAATAGTTGGCGAGAACGTAGATATTGATGTTCTCGTCGCATCAAACGATGCAGTTGTGTTGGCATGCGGTGCGACTGCCGCTCGTGACTTGCCTGTTGACGGTCGGCAATTAAATGGAATCCACCAAGCAATGGAGTTTTTGCCGCCAGCGAATAAAGTTCAACAAGGCGATCTCAAAACTTCGCCCATTTCGGCGCATGGCAAAAATGTTGTGATCATTGGCGGTGGCGATACCGGTGCTGATTGTTTAGGAACTGCACATCGGCAGGGGGCACTATCGGTGACTCAACTTGAGATTTTGCCACAGCCACCCGAAGCACGCGCGCAAACAAATCCGTGGCCTCAGTGGAGTTTTATCTATCGAACATCGTCTGCTCACGAAGAAGGTGGTGATCGATTGTTCTCAGTAACCACTGACCGATTTCTCGGTGACGAGAAAAACAATGTGCGAGCGTTAGTGATCTGCGAAGTCAAATCTGAGTCGGGTTCATTCGTTAAAGTTGATGGCACAGAGCGCGAGTTGCCTGCCGATTTGGTTTTACTTGCCCTTGGCTTTGTTGGTCCAGAAAAATCCTCGTGGATTGATCAACTTGGATTGCAAACCGACTCGCGAGGAAATATTTCTCGCAACGACGAATATATGTCCAACTTAAAAGGAATCTTTGTTGCTGGCGATATGGGTCGTGGGCAGAGCCTGATTGTTTGGGCAATTGCTGAAGGGCGAGCAACCGCATCCGCAGTTGATCACTATTTAATGGGAGCCACTGATCTGCCTGTGCCAATAGTCGCTTCAGCGAAGCCGTTAATTTAACGCAATTTTTAATTGTCTAGATTCACTGTTCACCCGCAACTTGCTTCAAATCGTTTACGATGGGCGTAATGGTGAAACGAGATTTTAGATCAGTATTTGCGACAGTTGCGACGGCGTTGTTTGTCCTCGTTTCATGTGGTGTTGATGTAACCGGCACGGCAACAACTGTTGTGCCAATTGGGCCGACAGATTTCGCGACGATTCCGCCAGTGGTTTCAACATTGCCGAATACCACCACATCTTTGCCGCCGGGCGCGGTCGGAGTCGAGCAGGAATACATTGTGCAGGCTGGAGACTCCCCAAATTTGGTCGCTAATCTATTTGGGATCACGACTACAGAATTGCTGTCTTGGAACGGATTAGTTGCGGCATCGCAGTTTCCATATGCTGGGCGCAAGCTTCGCATTCCACCGTCAGCGCAAGTCGTTTCGACAAATGTGCAACAAACTGTTTCGGCAAATGCTGTCGGCAAACCAGGTTGCGGTACTAGACCAGCAGGAACCTATGAGGTCGCGCAGGGCGACTATCTACTGAGTATCACAAAGAAATTCTGCGTATCAATGGGAGCGTTGATCTCGGCTAACAGATGGTCGAGCATCGATGTGCTTCTTTACCCTGGAATGAAAATCAATATCCCAGCAGCCGGTTCTTGAGCAACTAACAAACGAAAATAGCGAACCTAGCGATTCGTGTTTCGTCGGCGCTTGGCGTGACGGGCAATCGCAAGATTAATTAATTCATCTAAAAGCTCGGGGTAACTAATTCCTGTGGCTTGCCAAAGCTTTGGATACATCGAAATTGGGGTGAAACCAGGGATGGTGTTGATCTCGTTACATAAGAACCCGCGCCCGTTCTCTTCGTAAAAGAAATCAATGCGAGCCATACCGTCGCTACGCAACAACATAAAAACTCTGAGCGCAAGTTGCTGCACCTCAAGGGTTTGTTGCGCAGTGAGTGGAGCGGGGATCAGCAATTTCGCACCATCTACGAGATATTTATCTTCGTAGTCATAGAACTCGTGGCTCGGGATAATTTCGCCAGGTATCGATGCTCGCGCAGTTTGGTTGCCGAGAATTGCAACTTCAATCTCGCGACCGCTGATCGCTTCTTCAATCAATGCCCATTCGTCGTATTCAAAGGCTTGCGAGAGTGCCGAGATAATTTCATCGCGGGTCTTGGCTTTTTTTACACCAATTGAAGATCCCATATTTGCGGGCTTGACAAATACCGGAAGTCCAAGTTCGCTGACTGCTGTTTCAACTGCAGCGCCGAGGTCTTGGCCATCACGCACCGTGACGAACTTCGGTTGTGAAATATTATTTGCGGCAAGAATCTGTTTAGCGACACTCTTGTCCATTGAGATTGCGCTACCCAGCACGCCCGCACCGACATAAGCAACATGAGCAAGTTCTAGCAACCCTTGCACTGTGCCATCTTCTCCCATCGGTCCATGCAAAAGAGGCAGCACAACGGTTTGCGAAATATCTCCGACACTTTTTAGAACTAAATTTGCGTTTGTTGCTGCGCCTGTGGCCTCAAGTGTTTTGAAATCTTTCGTATCTGGTAACTCTGCTTTGACCCACTGACCTGATCGCGTTATGCCAATGGTCATGACTTGGTATTTGTTTGGGTCTAGTGCTCGCAACACATACGCAGCAGTCACACAACTGACATCATGCTCTGCCGACTCACCACCAAATAACACGACAATCTGAGTTTTAGTATCGCGATTTTGGCTATTCATTTGTCTTTACGGTACTCGCATAACAGTATTAATCAGTCTCAGCAAAATCTCGCAGTTATAATCAAAGCACTATGCGCTTGATGGCAGCAGATGTCGCGCACGCAGTGTCTGGTCAATTGAGCGGCGCCAATTCGCATTTAGAAGGTGTCTCATTTGATTCGCGATCAATTAAACCTGGACAACTGTTTGTCCCAATAATTGACCAAAGAGACGGCCATGATTTTATTGTTGATGCACTTAGTCGTGGCGCAGGTGCATATTTGACTTCGCGTGAGCCCCAAGGTCGAACTTCAATAAAAGTTGAAAATACAGTTGAGAGTCTGCTGATCTTGGGAGCCTGGGCTAGAGCAAGGCTAAATGATCAACTTAAAAACCGTGTTGTTGCGATTACGGGTTCAGTTGGTAAAACATCGACAAAAGATTTCGTTGCTAATGCGCTGGCAACAAAATTTCGTACGCATGCCAGCGAGCTTTCTTTCAACAATGATTTTGGACTACCGACGACAATTTTAAACGCACCCGATGATCTTGAAGTGCTCGTATTAGAAATGGGGATGCGCGGCTTTGGTGAAATTGCGAGACTCTGTCAAGTTGCCCACCCGAATATTGGAATAATTACGGCTGTTGCAAACGCGCATACTCAAAAAGTCGGGTCAATTGAAGGTGTGGCGCGAGCCAAACAAGAACTTGTTGAATCATTAGTAGAGAGTGATTTCGCAATATTGAACGCCGATGATTTGAATGTGTTATCAATGCGAAAAGCAACGAAGGCAAAAGTTCTAACCTTCGGAGAAAGCAAAGCCGCAGATGTTCAGATGACTTCGTGTGAGATAAACCAGCGAGGATGTGCTGTCGCTGAAGTTAAGACGCCGTGGGGCGAGGTTAATTTATTGATGCAGGTTCCTGGTCGACATATGGCTCGCAATGCTCTGGCAGCGATCTGTGTTGCCGGAATTCTAGAACTAAACCTAGACACTGTTGCGCAAGCAATATCAAAATCAGCAATCTCGCCATCTCGAATGCAAATTCGAAAACTTAAAAATGGTGCCGTGGTATTAGACGACTCGTACAATGCAAATCCTGCGTCAATGCGCGCCGCTCTTGAGACACTTTTGACTCTTGATGGCACGCGCAGAGTTGCTTTTTGTGGGTTGATGGCCGAGCTTGCATCTCCTAACGAAGACCATCTGGCAATCGCAAAATATGCAGCACAAAATCAGATAGAGATAGTTGCCGTTGAAACTAATTTGTACGGTGCTAACCCGGTCACTTTTGATGCTGCTCGCGAGATGTTGGCGCAACTTTCCGCAAAAGATGTTGCACTTATTAAAGGATCAAAAGTCGCTGGACTCGTTCGGCTTTGTGACGGACTATAAAACAGTCGGATTTGAGTTGTCGCGCTCAATTCGTTCGATGTCGCACCACCACCACAGCACGATTGCCCAAAGCGAACCCAAAATTAGTAACCACTGCGAACCGTAACGATCGATAAGTGGCCCGAAAATCAAATTGCCGATGGGGACAGTGCCGCCGAAGGCCATAAACCAAAGTGCCATCACCCTTGCGCGAATTTCTGGCGTGAGACCTGAGGCAAGGACTGTTTGCATTGATGTGGTTGTAAAAAAATATGCCGCACCAAGAAAAAATACTGCAAAGAACGCAATCGGCACACTTGGGGCAAGTGCAAACGCCATCATGCTCACAGCGAAACCTGCGAAACCTTGTCGTATTAGTTTTCGATTATCAACATCTACAAATAATGTTGAGACGCTTAGACCGCCCAGGCAGGCGCCCAGCCCCCATGTGGCGTAGAGCCATTGGTAGGTGCTGCTTTGTGGTGAAATGCCGAAGTTGAGTTCTGCGACTGCGGGGAAGAGTCCGACATACGGCAATGACAATAATGAAAATGAAGCCAAAGTCAATACAAGTCTTGATACGACTACTCTTTCGCGGGCAATTCGAAATGCAAAAGTGAATCTTCGCCAACCAGTTGTGGTGTCACGAATGATTTCAGGTACATCAACACTCAAAAGTGCGAATATTACAAACAGATATGTGACCGCATTGATTGCAAAGAATTCAGATGTCGTGACATGCCATTGCGAAAGAACCGCAACAATAATTGGCCCGATAACTCGAGAACCGTTAACCACTGTTGAATTCAACGAAATTGCTCCTGCAAGGTCGCTTGGCGGCACAAGAGATGTCAGCATTGTTGACCATGCAGGAATATTCAAAGCATTGCCGATGCCGACACCGAGTTGGGCAAGAAATAGCATCCAGATAGGCGAGTTATTGGCAGCGAATAGTGCGAGTAATAACGAGCAACAAAGTTGCACTGCCTGCATCGAGATCAAAAACTTTTTGCGATCAACTCGATCGGCGATCACACCACCTGGTATTGATAACAACAGGATCGGCCCTAGTTGTGCGAAAATCAATAGTGCGACAAATGAAGCTCGTCCGGTTCGTGAATAAATATAAACGGGTAAAACCACATTTTGAATCCATGTGCCGATGTTTGATGCAAACGAACCGAACCAAATTCGACGAAAATCTCGAACATGAAGTGCCGCTCGGGCACTGCCAGTTTTATGTGGGTTGCTTTTTCGGCTTATTGGCGTTGAAGAATCTGTTGTATCAGTCATGCGCGAACTAGATAAACGCTAGTGCAATAATTGTTCCATGGCTGTTACTGATCCGGATGTGGCGAAAAATTTATCTGTTACTGGGCAACTGGATGCCGACTCGTGTCGCACACGTCACGCAATTTTTTCTGAATGTCCACACTGTGGTTCATCACTACATGCCGAGCACGCACATTTCAAATGCGGCACCTGTGGTTGGCGCGACAGCTGCTGCGACTAGATAATTTTTGCTGAGATGATTTGCTAGCCAGCTAAAACAGATAGCGGATCAACAGCCACTAATCCGAGTGCTTTTGCTGCAGCATCATTTGTTATTTGTCCGTCAACAGTGTTTACTCCAAGTTTTAGAGCGCCGTCGCGTTGTGCGGCAACGCGAGTTCCGTACTTTGCAACATCAATTAGATAAGGCAGAGTTGCATTGGTGAGGGCATAAGTACTTGTGTGTGGAACTGCACCTGGCATATTGCCAACGGCATAGTGCAAAACACCATGTTGTTCGTACACGGGTTCTTTATGTGTCGTCTCGTGAATTGTTTCAATGCATCCACCTTGATCGACCGCAACATCAACAATGACTGCGCCGGCCTTCATTGACTTGACCATCTCTTGCGAGACCAAAACTGGCGCACGCGCACCAGCAACCAGCACTGCACCAATTAGTAAATCAGCTTCTGCGACGCAACGCTCAATTGCTCCACGATTCGAGGCGACGGTTGTAATTCGAGAGCGGATAATTTGATCCAGTAGTCGCAATCGGTCCAAGTCTTTATCTAGTAATAAAACTTCAGCTTCCATTCCGCCTGCGATCCATGCTGAATTCCATCCAACATTTCCAGCACCAATAACGACAACTTTGGCCGGACGAACTCCTGGTGCACCGCCCATTAACACGCCTCGTCCACCGTTGGGTCGTTGTAAATAGAAAGCGCCGACTTGCGTTGCGATTCGGCCTGCAATTTCGCTCATTGGTGCGAGCAACGGTAGAGACGAATCATCTTGTTGCACTGTTTCGTAGGCAATTGAAGTCGTCTTATTTTTCAACAAAGCCTCCGCAACTTTTGGGTACGCGGCTAAATGCAAATATGTAAACAGCGTCAAGTCGGGGCGCAAAAATTGAAACTCTTGTGTGGTTGGCTCTTTGACTTTGATCACCATTTGTTGCGACCAGGCGTCTGCAGCGCTTGGCACAATTGTCGCCCCGGCTGCGACAAAGTGTGAATCTTGAATTGATGCACCAAGACCTGCGCCAGTCTCAATAAAAACTTCAATCCCCATTCGCTCAAACTCGCGAACGCCGTCTGGGGTAATAGCGACTCGGCCCTCAGATGTTTTAGTCTCTTTAGGCACACCTAATGTCTTAATGTTTGGCTTATCCACGTATATATATGTCTACTCTGATTTGAGTTCGGATTCGGGAGTAGGAAGATAAATATGTAATGATTTACAATCAATTCGTATCAAAAGCGTTTCGGTAAGGGGGTGTTAGTTGAATAGTGAGCGTGGATCTGTTGAACTATCGAACGTCACCAAGCGTTATGGAGATGTCGTTGCGGTTGATTCACTTAATTTAGAAATTAAGCCTGGCGAGTTTCTGTCTTTGCTCGGGCCGAGCGGCTGTGGCAAAACAACAACGCTGCGAATGTTGGCGGGGTTTGAACAGCCAGACGAAGGTTTCGTTCGAATTAGTGGAGAATATGTGCAGGGAGTTCCGCCGTACAAGCGAGATGTCAATACTGTGTTTCAGCATTACGCACTGTTTCCGCATATGAGTGTTGCAGAAAACGTCGCATATGGTTTGCGTCAAAAAGGTGTCGAGAAATCTGAAATTGCGCGCAAAGTAATTGAAGCATTGGACATGGTGCAGATGTCAAAATTGGCAGGCCGCAGGCCGCGGCAACTTTCTGGCGGTCAGCAACAGCGAGTCGCAGTTGCGCGCGCACTAGTGAATCGCCCAAGTATTTTGTTGCTTGACGAGCCACTCGGCGCACTCGACCGAAAGCTTCGTGAAGAAATGCAGATCGAACTGAAACTTTTACAGAGCCGACTTGGGATCACGTTCATTTTTGTCACGCACGACCAAGAAGAAGCAATGTCGATGTCTGATCGAATTGCAATCATGCTTGATGGACATGTTGAACAACTCGGTGACCCTGAAACTGTCTACGAGCACCCGACATCGGCGTTCGTTGCCGGTTTCGTCGGCCGAAACAATTTTTGGCAGGGAACCGCAACTAATGATGGGGCGGTTGGGAGTGATGGAACTGTGTTCGTTGCTACTCGTCCAGAAGAAAATGTTCCCACAGGACAGCCAGCACTCGCTGCGGTTCGACCAGAGTGCATCAACCTCTCGGCTGCAAAGCCGGAAGACATAAGAAATTCAGTATCAGCCAAGGTCGTGGGCGTATCTCATTTCGGAGATGTATTGCAATATGTAATGGCTGCTGGGTCAAGAGATATTTTGGTGCAAGTGGCTCGAACCAACCCCGCAAGGTTTTCTGTCGGTGAGACAATTTGGTGCAGTTGGCCTGCCGAAGATGTCTATTTATTTTCGGCCCGCCAGAGCGATCTGGTACTTGCCACTTCAGAACACAAATAGAACTAAAGTCAGAAGTAAATTAATCCAAATCAAACCAAAAGGGAGAATCAAATGAGCAAGGAATTAAAAATGTTGGCACCACAAGGCTTTCGCGAGAAATTATCTCGCCGAGCCTTCCTTCAAGGCGGAACAGCAGTTGCGGGTTTTGCATTAATTGCAGCTGCTTGTGGTGGTTCAGATAGTGCAACCGAAACATCAACTGGCGATACGGCTGGTCTTGCGTCGGGTGACTGGAGTCGAGTTATAAATCAATCAAGTGGAACTTTGGCGATGTACACATGGGGTGATTACAACGACCCAGATTTGGTTGGTGCACTTGCTGGATCAACTCTTAGCGTGACAATGAAAGTTGACTATTACGCAAGCAACGAAGACTTGATCACAAAACTTGCGGCGAGTGCGGGTAGCAGTGGTTTCGACATTGTTGTGCCGACTGGGCCATATATCCCGCAGATGATTGAGAAGGGTTTGATTCAGAAATTTGACAGGACATTGTTGCCAAATATGTCAAATGTCGATCCAAATTATCTCGCACAAGATTGGGATCCGACTAATGATTATTCAGTTTGCAAAAACTGGGGCACAACTGGCTACTTCTATGACACGACGAAAATTTCCAAAGAACTGACAACCTGGCAAGACTTCATTGACGCTTGCATGGGCGAAGCAAGTGGTAGTTGCTCAGTCATTGACGCAGCGCCAAACTATTGCGGAATGTGGTTCTGGGCAAACAAAATTAATTGGAACACTGAGACACCAGCAGATCTAGATGCATGTGAAAAATTCTTAGTTGAAGAATTTGCGCAACATATCAAGGCATTCGATAGTTATCCGTCAACCAAACTTGCTGAAGGCGCGTATTCAATCGCAATGGCATGGAACGGCGACGCTCGTCAGGCCTATGTTCGAATTGAGGAGGCTGGTGGAAACCCAGGCGACTGGAAGTGGGTGCTTGGATCGCCAAATACAGAACTGTGGATGGATAACTACTGCATCGCAGCAGGAGCGCCAAACGCCGAGGCAGCACACGCTTGGATCAACTGGGATCTAATCCCAGAGATTTCAATAAAAGATCTCAGCTACCACGGATATCACACTGGAATGAAGAACATGTCACAACTTATTTCTGAAGTTGCTCCAGATCTTGTTAAGGGTGACATGATTTTCTTCGGAGATGAGAAAGTTGCAACGATGCAAACACAAGTGATTACTCCAGCGCTAGACCGTTTGATTGACATCTTGAACAAGTCCAAGGCGAAAGCCGGAGGCTGATTTGATGTGACCTTTTCGGTCGCTTCAGTTTTACGCAGGCGATGGCGAGGACCTAAGTATCTTCTCGCCATCCCTGCGATTATTTGGTACCTAGTTTTTTTTGCGGCGCCAATCGCGTTCATTGTTCTTTACTCCTTTGGTACAAAAGATTCTTCTCGACTCGTACCCGTTGATCTGGGAAGCCTTTCAACAAAGAGTTATTCCGCAGTGTTTGATGAAACTTTCTTCAAGACGTTTCGAGCAACACTGCGAATTTCGGTTCTAGCGACGTTTCTGTGTGTCGTGATCGGCCTGCCAGTTGCATATTTTGCCGCATTCAAGGTTGCTGAAAAGTGGAAAGCGGTAATTCTCGCAGCAGTAGTTGTACCAAGTTTTACAAGTTTTCTGATTCGCACGGTTGCTTGGCGAATTCCGCTTGCTCCTAACGGCACTTTTTCGAAGTGGCTTGTGGGCATGGGTTGGATCTCAGACAACGGAATTCAGATTCTTGAAACTCCAATGGCCGTGCAAATTGCAATCGTTTATAACTATTTAGGTTTTATGATTTTGCCGTTGTTTGTCGCTCTTGATCGAATTGATGTGCGAATGCGAGAGGCGAGCAAAGACTTGGGTGCTGGTCGCATTGCTACTTTTTTTGGTGTGACGCTGCCACTTGCCGGGCCTGGCATCGTCGCCGGTGTGTTGCTGACGTTTATCCCGATGTGTGGCGATTATGTCACTGCAACTGTGTTGGGTGGCGCAAAAGGAAACATGATCGGTGCAATGATTGCCTCGCAGTTCAGCGGAGCACAGAACTGGCCACTTGGTTCAGCGATGGCAATTTTAATGATCGCCGCGGTATTGCTGGCACTCGTCGTTGGTTCGGTTGTGACTTTGCTTGTGCCAAGGCTCTTCGCCCTTGCTTCGCCACTCGTGCAACGCGTTCGGCGAGCAATTTATGAGCGATCAATAAAGCGCAAGCAGATTGTCAAGCAGGAGATGCGTACAAAGATTGAAGTGCTACCAAAACTACTTTCGGCATGGACTGTGTTAGTTCTTGTTTTTCTTTTCATCCCGATTTCTCTTGTTGTTCTGCATTCGTTTAACTATGGCGGGTCATTCACAATCTGGTCGGGTCGCGCGAGCACGAAATGGTGGGGCGAACTTTTCAATGGCGGCGTGGTTTATGAGATGTTGATTCGATTTGCAGTTGTGATCATCATTGGTGTTATTTTTGCTCGCGTTACAAAGCGTCGAGAGAATTTTTCAAAAAGAGTTTCTTCACAGACGATGCCCGCCGCATTCGTGATTGCAATAGTTCTTAACGGTCTGATGACCGAGTGGTATCGCACGATCTTTGACTTCGCAGGTATCGGTGATTCGATTCGCAACTCGTTTATCGCCGCATTTGGGGCCACAGTGATTGCAGTGCTTATAGGCGGCATGTCTGGTGTCGCCCTGGCGCGTCGGCCAGGTGGTTGGACAAAGTTTTTTATGGCAACAGTCTTTTTGATTTTGGTTACTCCAGAAATTATGGATGCAATTGCTCTAGCGACATGGTTTCCGCGAATTAAAGCGATACCTGTTATCGGGATTATTTTCACAAGTGGTTGGGGGCCATTCAACGGCGGAATTAATAAATTGTGGGTTGGACAATCTCTTTATGCAAGTGCAGTCGTCACGCTTATTGTCAGAGCCAGGCTCTCAGGCTTAGACGAAGCACTTGAAGAAGCGGCTGCTGATCTTGGTGCGCCACCTGCTCGGGCGTTTCGTCAGATCACTTTGCCGTTGATTGCTTCGGCGATGGTTGCCGGTGCGCTGTTGTCATTTGCTTTGTGTCTCGATAATGCAGTGATTTCAACATTGATTAGCGAAGCCGGCTCAACTACTTTCCCGGTTGCATTACTTGGTGCAACTCGCAGCACAATCAAACCATTTTGGGGTGTAGGTGCTGTGCTGTTATTTGTAGTCACGCT
>CAMATY010000028.1 GCA_945861325.1 Ferrithrix thermotolerans DSM 19514 | reverse complement strand
TCCATTTAAAAGAAGTACTCCAGCATTTGCTTCAAGTAATGCCGAGATGTCTGTTGCTACTTCAACAAATGGTCGAATCAAAATAATGTGATATCCGAAACTCGATTTAACTGGGCCAGTTGCAACGCCAGGCTTAGCGAGTAATGCACCAGCCGTAAAATCCGGATCAAAACTATTTTGATATTCGCTTAGTAGCATGCATCCATTTTTTTCGCCAGACAGAGCACCACCAGACTCTTTTGCATTTGGCTCAATTGAAAATTCTCCGGCAACTTCGGCGAAGTCAGCACCCCCCAAGACTTTCGCAAGCGCTTCTTTGGCTTTGGCCTCTTCTTTGACGACTAAATGTCGAACACACATCACGCCGAGTGATGCCGGTGCTTTGTCGTACATCTTTGCTGCTGTTTCGGCGTCCGGTGCAGAAACTCGGCCCAGAGCGAGTCCTCCAGCGTTAAGTTCAATAATCAAATTCTTTAGGTGTTCAGTGAATTCAGTCGTGTCTGTATTTTGGCTGACCGACACAGAAATTTCGTCACGGTCGGCTTGGGTTATCTCTTGTCCATATGTCTTGAGGATCACATCTGCGGCAGCACCTTGAAGCAAAGCCGTAAGCACACTTCGCGCGGTATCGCCAGGGATCTCACCATCAACTACTGGTGTTTGTCCGGCGTCGCTGAGTTCTGTAATTGTTAGTTCAAGCTCGTCTCGCGAAATTTTTGTGCCATCCATTTCGGCGGCAGAGTTTGAAGTTGAACCACAACTCGCGACAACAACTGCAAGAGTCACAAAAGTAGTTGTTACGAGACGGAAAGTATTTGTTTTGTTATTTTTCATCGCACTTACACTAGTGCCACTTCTTCGACAAGTTCTTGCATAAAGCCGACTAGATATGTTGCTGGCTCTTGACCGCGCGGAATCGCAATACTCAGATCATTGGATTGCTCGCGATATGTTGCCGATGGCGACAATCGCACAAGGCGCATTGACTCGCTTGCCTTAAGAGTTATCGGCGAGAGTTTGGCTCGATTATCTGAAACGATAATTTCACGCAAACCGATTCGATGGCACTCGGCACGAAGGGCACCGACCATCAACAACGACTCGGCAGGCGAGGGCAGTTCTCCAAAGCGGTCCTGCCATTCGGCTCTGATGTCTTGAACATCGGCGTGGGTTTTGACTGCAACGAGTCGGCGATAGGCATCGAGGCGCAACTCTTCTTTTGCGACATAGTCGTTGGGTAAAAACGCTGTGATCGGAACATCAATTTTCAACTCAACCTGGATCTTCGGTTCTTCGCCCTTCATTTCGGCGACGGCTTCAGTCACGAGTTGGCAATAGAGGTCATATCCGACTGCTGCGATATGTCCACTTTGAGCTTCTCCAAGCAGGTTTCCTGCACCACGAATCTCAAGATCGCGCATCGCAATTTTGAAACCGCTTCCAAGTTCGGTCGCTTCACCGATTGTGCGAAGCCTCTCGTATGCAGCTTCGGATAGTGCGCGATCTCGTGGATGAAACAAATATGCGTAGGCGCGTTGTCCGCTGCGACCAACGCGGCCACGAAGTTGGTGCAATTGCCCAAGGCCCAATAAGTCGGCGCGTTCGACGACGAGCGTATTGACCGTCGGCATGTCGATGCCACTTTCAATTATCGTCGTACACACAAGCACATCGAATTTTCCTTCCCAAAAATCTTGTACGGCTCGTTCAAGTTTTGCTTCGTCCATCTGGCCGTGCGCCACAATGATTCGCGCTTCTGGTACCAACTCGCGCAACTCGCGAGCTCGGTCTTCAATTGAGCGAACTCTGTTATGCACCCAAAATACTTGTCCATCACGCAACAGTTCGCGACGAATTGCTTCTGTCGCAACTCGATCATCTTCTTCGCCAACAAAAGTCAGAATTGGTTGCCGATCTGCAGGGGGAGTATTCAGTAAAGATAAATCTCGAATGCCTACCAAACTCATTTCAAGTGTCCGTGGAATCGGTGTCGCAGTCAGTGTTAAAACATCAACATTCGTCTTCAACTGTTTCATTAGTTCTTTGTGTTGCACACCGAACCGTTGCTCTTCGTCAACAACTAACAGGCCGAGATCTTTGAACTTCACACCTTCTTGAAGCAATCTGTGTGTGCCAATCACGCAATCAACAACACCTGATTCAAGACCTTTCAAGACTTGTTTGGCTTGAGTTGCTGTCAAAAATCTTGAGAGCACTTCAACACGAATTGGGTATCCAGCAAACCGCGTGCTGAATGTTGTGCCGTGTTGCGATGCCAACAAGGTAGTTGGCACAAGCACGGCGACTTGTTTTCCATCTTGAATGCATTTGAACGCTGCACGTACCGCGACTTCTGTTTTTCCAAAACCGACATCACCACATACGAGGCGATCCATCGGCACTTCACGCTCCATGTCGGCTTTAGTTTCAATTATCGCAATTCGTTGGTCGGGTGTTTCAACGAACGGAAAAGCAGCCTCCATTTCGTCTTGCCATGTTGTGTCGCTGGCAAAAGCGTGACCGGCAGCGGTAACCCTTCGTTGATATAAAACCACTAGCTCTTGGGCAATTTCACGAACGGCACTTCGCACTCGTGCCTTGGCTCGAGCGAAATCAGATCCACCCATGCGGTTAAGCGTTGGAGTTTCTCCACCGATGTATTGACGGATCGCATCAATATGATCGGTCGGAACATATAAATTGCCGTTGTTGTATTGCAACTGCATGTAGTCGCGTTCGACGCCACCCATCGACTGCTTTGACATTCCAAGATATTTGCCAACGCCGTGCACATGATGCACTACATAGTCGCCAGGTTTCAGATCTTCAAAGATGCTTGAAGAACCGCGCTTGACTGGCTTGGTGTGGCGATGTGTGCGACGGCGACCAGTCAGATCGCTCTCTGTGATTAGTGCAAGATCATGTGCATTGATAATGCAACCGTTATGCAGTGGCGCGACAACGATTGAAACGCCAGGTTCTGAAATTGCG
Source organism: Ferrithrix thermotolerans DSM 19514 (assembly GCA_945861325.1). GTDB lineage: Bacteria > Actinomycetota > Acidimicrobiia > Acidimicrobiales > Ilumatobacteraceae > BACL27. Next base: position 15,203 of record CAMATY010000028.1, on the reverse strand, counting down.
CTTAAATTTTGGTCAAGCGATCGCACAGTGATGCCTTCAAGTGTCAGTACTTCAAAAAATCGTTGCGCAGAACTTTGCGTGTCAGCAGCAATTACAACCCGAAATTTCTTTGTCACGAAGCGCAAAATTCGGTTAGCGAGTGCTTCTGTGTCGCCGGTGGCTTGTCCCCAAGTCGATGTTTCAATGCTCGTTGCCCCAGGCGAATCAGCAACGGGACTGAGCGAAATTATCGACTCGGCTTTGGTGTTTTTTAAAAATGATTCAATCTCTGAGTGCAGTCTCGGATATTTCTGATCTGGATCTCGCGACCAAGTTGACGCCAACGCCCGAGCCAGGTCGTCCTCTTCGGCGATTAGGTCGCGCGCGCGGTCGCGCATTCGTCGTGGTTCAATCAAAACGATATGAATCGAAGCTGACTCGGCGCATAAATCAGTTAGAACTTCGCTGTCGGTCGCAACCCACGGCAACCAAGACTCCATGCCATCAAAGGTCGCGCCCTGGGCAATCCGCTCCCAATTTTCTTGGCCCCAAGGTTCTTTTGCGATTAAGTCTTGTGCACGAGCCGCAACATCTTGGTTGATAATTAATTCGCGTGCAGGAAAAATCTGCACACTAGTCAGGTCGTCGGTGCTGCGTTGATCGTTGACATTAAATGCAGTAAGTCGATCTACTTCATCTCCCCATAGGTCAATGCGAATCGGTGTATCGGCAGTGGATGGAAACACATCAATGATTGAACCGCGTCGCGCAAATTCTCCGCGGTGTTCAACAAGTTCTTCGCGACGGTACCCGAAGCGTGCGAGTGTCGAAATTAATTCATCCATTTCAACTTGCATTTTTTGCTTTACAACTATCGGTTCAACGACGGTGTTGCTGAGATGTTGAAGGAGTGCTCGCACACCGGTGACAATTATTTTTGGCGGATCATTTTTAATTCGCCACAAAACTTCAAGTCGTTTGCCCATCGTCTCAACATTTGGACTAACTCGTTCAAACGGCAAAGTCTCCCAAGCCGAAAACAATGCAACATCTCGTTCTGGCAGAAATTGACAAAGGTCATCGCGTAGTTGCCCGGCCATTAATCCAGTTGGTGCGGCAACAATTACAATTTCGTTTTCGGTGCGTTGAATTAGACCTGCAAGTAATAACGGCCAAGTGTGATCAGCACAAACAAGTGAAGCACTCTTGGCACCAAGCGCAGCACTTAGTGCTGGGTCAAAACTAAGCGTTGACGCAAGTTCGCCTAAAACTGTCATTGTGAGTCGGCCTAACGGGCATTGATGTTGCGCATCGCGGCATCAAGACCTTCAGCGATAATCAACTGCACGGCGTCGGCGGCGATTTGTACTGAGATGTCAAGCAACTCTCGCTCGCGTGCCGGAATTTTTGAGAGCACATGATCAGCACCAACTTCTTTTGAAGCAGGCTTGCCGACTCCGATTCGCACACGAATAAAATCTTGTGTCTTCAAATGTTGTTTGACAGATTGCAAGCCGTTATGTCCCGCAAGTCCACCACCAGATTTTATTTTTACGACGCCAGGTTCAAGATCAAGTTCGTCATGCACGATGATAATTTTTAGTGGATCAGTGACCGCGAAGCGTCGAGCTAGCGGACCAACTGCATTTCCCGATTCATTCATATATGTAGTTGGCGTTGCCAACAAAAAATGTTTGCTGGACGCGTTGATTTCGGCAGTCAATGCTCGATCGCGGCTCGCTTTTAAACTTACGCCGAGTCGCGATGCGAGAAGTTCAATCGCCTCAAAACCAACATTGTGCCGCGTTAGCGAATATTTTGAACCAGGGTTTCCTAATCCAATTACAAGTGCATCAAACGGCGTGCCACGACGCTCAGGTTGCTCAGGTCGCTTGGTGCGACCGAACAGCCCCATCGATTTTATTTAGGCTGTCGGTTTGGCGTCGCCTGCTGGAGCAGCGCCCGCATCTGGAGTAGCGGCAGCGTCACCTTCGGCAGGCGCAGCGACAGCTGTTACGACTTCTTCAATCTTTGTAGTGAGAACTGTTACAACAACTAAATCAGGATCACCGATCGCGCTGACACCTTTTGGCAGTGCGACATCTGAAAGACGAATCACATCTTGCATCCCCATTGCAGTGACATCAATTAAAATTTCGTTTGGAATGTTCGCAGCTGTTGCACGAATTTGGATCGTATTCACAGTTGCGTCAACAAGACCACCATCGGACAAAACTGCTTTGGCGATTCCGGTTAGGTGAACCGGAATATCCATCGTGATCAACTCGGTTAGAGAAATCTGCATGAAGTCAATGTGTCGCACAACGCGCTTTACTGGATCGCGCTGAAGCTCTTTTACGATTGCTGGATATTTTGCATCGCCAACTTGAAGTTCGAGAATTGTGTTAACGCCCGCTGGTCCGGCAAGTGCCACGCGCAAGTCGCGTCGCTCAACAGTTATTTTTACTGGCACCATTCCGTGTCCGTAGATAACTGCTGGAATATGATCTGTTGCCACAAGCCGACGCGATTCAGCGCTGCCGATTTTACGACCGATATTTGTTTTGAGGGTTGTAGCCATGGGAACTCCGAAAGTTGAATGAATACGCCAATATATTGACGGCTTTTTATTCTATGGGTGAGTCTGCGCTGTTGCCACTCAACTGCTACTAGCTAGTCAAGATTGATTTTCGCCACCAAATAGCTCGCTGACGCTCGTGTCCTCAAATACGGCTGAAAGAGCATTTGCGAGGATCTTGGCAACTGAAAGGACTTCAATCTTGGCGATTCTCTTTTCTGGAGCCAGGGGAAGCGTATTGGTCAGCACTACGCGTGTAATTGGTGATTTATTCAATCGGTCAATCGCTGGACCAGACAAAACTCCGTGCGTCGCCATTGCCCAAACTTCTTTAGCGCCGCGCGCATAGAGCAAGTCAGCCGCGCTACAAATTGTCCCGCCAGTGTCAATCATGTCGTCGGCCAAAATGCAAAGGCGATCTTGAACATCACCAATTACTTCTTTGGCTTCAGCGACATTGGTTGTGTTCTTCGGACGGCGCTTATTTATGAACGCAACATCGGCACTCATATCAGTTAGATGTTGAGCAAATCGCTCGGCAACTTTAACTCGGCCAGCGTCAGGCGAAACAATTACGAGACCTTCTCTCGCATTTTTTCGAACGTACTCTTCAAGAACCGGTATCGCAGTCAAGTGATCAACTGGTCCTTCGAAAAAGCCTTGAATCTGACCGCTGTGTAAGTCAATCGAGACCATTCGTTTTGAGCCAGCGGCCTTGAACATGTCGGCAATCAATCGCGCAGTAATCGGCTCTCGACCTTCGGCTTTGCGATCTTGTCTTGCATATCCGTAAAACGGACAAACCGCAGTGACTCGTTTTGCCGACGCGCGATATGCAGTGTCGATCATGATTAGTTGTTCCATTATCGAATCGTTGATGCTACGTCCACCGAAACTGCAATGCGTTTGCATGATGAATACATCGCCACCTCTGATGCTCTCACCGAATCTGGGTCGAAGTTCACCGTTGGCGAATTCAACAATATTTGCTTCACCTAGTTGAACATTTAAATGTTGGGCGACTTCTTGCGCCAGCGCCGGGTGAGTTCGACCCGAATAAAGCGCCATCCGCTTTGTGGTGACTTTGTCTATCGTCTTATTGACATCTTTCGGAGGAGTCATTGAACCCCATCATAGAACGCTTTGGTGATTGCGTTGTCGGCAACGATGCTTCCGGGTTCAAGATTTGCGTATGGCCCAACTTTGGCGTTGTTGCCGATTGTTGAATTCCGCGCAACGGTTGATTCGACGGAGGATCCAGAGCCAACTGTCGAGTCGATCAATCGCGTGTTTGGCCCGATTTCGCAGTTGTCGCCTATTGCTGTCGTGCCCTGCAAAATCGTGCCCGGCAACAGGGTCACATCTTTGCCAATTGTTACGGTTACATCAATAAATGTTTGGCGTGGGTCAAACATCGTCACGCCATTAACGAGCCACTGCTTATTTGTTCGTGCACGCAACTCACGCTCGGCAAGTGCCAATTGCCATCGGTCATTTACTCCGGTTACTTCGCTTGCTGCTGCAGTATGTGAGCCAACCCTGTGCCCCATACTTGCGAGCACTTCTACGACATCAGTTAAATAATATTCAGACTGCGAATTTTTGTTTGAAATTCGTCGTAATGCCGGCCCAAGAAGATCTCGACGAAACGCATAGATGCTGGTATTGATTTCGTTAATTGATCGAATCTCTGGTGTTGCATCACGTTCTTCAACAACTTGCAAAATGCGGTCATCTTTGGCGCGAACGATTCGACCGTAGCCCGTTGGTTCGTCAACGAAGGCCGTCAATAGTGTCGCAGAATTTTTTGAATGTTGGTGCTCACTAACGAGTGCAGAAATTGTTGATGGTTGCAACAGCGGTGTATCGCCTGGCATCACGATGATTGTCGATGTGTCATCAATTTCACTTAGCGCTCCAGCACTCTCATCGACTGCTCTTAATCCAACGATTGTTGCATCGCCCGTTCCTCGCTGAACTTTTTGCTGGCTAAAAGAAATGTTTGACCACGCAGGTGCTTGTTGACCGACAACATCTTGAACTTGTTTTGCTGCATGTCCTACGACGACAACAGTTTGTGTAATTTCAATTTCTCGCAGAGCATGAATCACATGAATCACCATCGGCCGACCACACATCATGTGCAATGGCTTCGGGCGAGTTGATTGCATCCGAGTGCCCTCACCTGCGGCGAGGACAATTGCATAAATTGGCACGCCTCTTTTATACACGATTAAATGTTTGCAGGCGTGAGACCTGCTCTCACGCCACTTCTAGTTCCGGGGAGAGGACTCGAACCCCTATATACGGGACCAAAACCCGTTGTCCTGCCATTGAACGACCCCGGAATGGTCATTTCTTGACGCCTCTACGGTAGCCAATAGAAGTGCTGATTCTCATCTTAAGCAGATATCGTATTGCGAGTCATGGGATCACTGGTCAAGCGTCGCCGCAAGCGAATGCGTAAAAAGAAGCACAAGAAGATGCTTCGCCGCACGCGGCATCAGCGCAACAAGTAATTAGTGCTTTGCCCTGCATTTAAGCGCCATTAATAACGCCTCTCAACGCAACTGTGTTGTTATGACTGTTGCGTCTGGCAGTTGATCGGCGAGGTTTTCAAACCGGCCATCCAGCCACCAAGTTGATCCACTGCCGGCAAGTGTTGGTTCGACACCAGTTGCGTCAAATATTTTTTTCTTCCAGGTTTCAAGTTGTGGCTCAACTTTTATTGCCGCTGGCTCTAGGTCATTAACACCTGAATGAATTAATTTCTGCCTGCACGAATCTGTGAGTTCATCGAACGCTTTGTATACCGCAGGAGTTGATACTCCGAACGGTGGAACCACGAGTGTGATCTGGCGTTGAGCAACTTCTAGCGGTTTAACTATTTCACCGATGCCTGAGACGCGCGCTCGTCCACCGACAATGCAAAACGAAATATCTGCGCCAAGTTTTGCTGCTGCAACAAGATCCGTAAATCCTGCCCACCGCAAAATTGCCGCAGCATCAGCCGACCCGCCACCCAAGCCACCACCCGAAGGAATATTTTTCGTTACCGTTACATGCGCAGTGCGCCCAGCCAGTTTTAATGCTCGCGAGACAAGATTTTTGGCAAGTACTTGATCATTTATGCCTAGTTCGCCGGCAAATTTTCCCGAGATTTCTAATCCGTCTCCCGTTGGGTCAATAACAAGTTCATCAGCCAACTCAAGAGTCACCATTTCGGCGTCAATTAAATGAAATCCGTCAGGGCGAATTCCGGTGACGCGCAATGAAAGCGTCAATTTAGCCGGAGCAGTCAGCGTGATGAGTTGTTCGTTCATTTAGTTTCAGTTAGTTTCGGTTGCGGTGCGATGATCAATAGCTTTGCGCAAACGACCCCACGCGGCTAGATCAAGTTCTTCTGCTCGCGATTCAGGATTTACTTGTGCAATAACAAAATCTTGCGCAGTGACCGTGTCAGCAAGTGCACGCCTTAGCATTTTGCGACGCTTAGCAAAGCCAGCGCGAACAAGCTTAAACAGATCTTTATCATCAACGCCAACAATGCTCGGCTCTGTGCGCCGACGAATTTCAACAAGAGCCGACTCGACTCGTGGTTGCGGTAAAAAAACTGATGCAGAAACATCGCCAACGATTTTGGAAGTCGCCCAGTACTCAATTTTGACACTGACTGCGCCATACGCATCGCTGCCTACTCGAGCAACTAAGCGGTCGGCAACTTCGCGTTGCACCATAACCAGTAGATAATCAACCTGCGGAATTTGATCCAAAATATCGGCAACAATCGGTGTCGCCAAGTTATACGGCAAATTGGCGACAACTCGCCATTGTTTTGACTTTGCAAGCAGTGGTCGCCAGTCAAGTTGCATTGCATCCCCGTGGATTATCTCAACATTTGGCAGTGACGCAGTATTTTCTCGCAGCACCTCCACTAATCCATTGTCAATTTCAACTGCAACTATGTGCGCACCAGTTTCGGCAAGTGCGAGTGTCAGCGAACCGAGGCCTGCACCAATTTCAAGTACAAAGTCTCCGGCGTGGACATCGGCAAGGCGAGCTATTTTACGCACCGTGTTCGCATCGGCAACAAAGTTTTGACCGAATGCTCGGCGTGGGGCGAGTCCGTGCTTGGTTAGCAGTTCCGAAATTTCGGTTCGACTAAATGTCAAGGTGAGGTGCTGACATTCACAGGAATCGGTGCGTCAACAAGGTTTGAGATTCTTTCGAAAACTTTTGTGTGTAGAAGCGCCGTTACTCCAGCAGGCAGAGAGGTCTGGTACACGTTCGTGCAAGTCGTGGTTCGGCCATTGTTGATATTTGTAACGCGTAAAGTTATTCCGTACGGCGCAGTTGGCACGAAACAAACTATTTCTGGCGCGTTGTTGAAATTGCTGAAGGTGGCAATTAATGTGCCGCCGATGTCCACTTCTGGGTAGGCGATTAGGGCCGAACCGTCTTGAACAATTGGTGCAGGACCACTCAAAATAATTGGGGCAGGAGATTCATCTTCGGTAATCGAATTAGAACTCAGAATAGTTGTGACACTGGCGGGATTATTCGTCACTGCTGTGTTGACTGAATCCGAAGGGTCACCACCGACGCAACTTCTTAACAACGGAAACAAAATTACAGTCGCCAAACCTAAAACGGCAATTCGTCGGCGCTGAAAAGTCGAAAGAGACAACCTAGTTTCTCCTTGTTACTAAATTAGTTTCGCTGAAGTCTGCGAACATCAAGGCTACGCAACGAGTCTGGCGAATGCAATCAATGCATTGCTTGTGGTTTGTGAAGCGATTTCGTTGATTGAAACATTTCGTACTTGCGCTAAACATGCGCCAACATCAACGAGATATGCCGGCTGATTCGAAACTCCGCGATGTGGCACCGGTGCAAGAAACGGGCTGTCGGTTTCAACGAGCATTTTGTCGGTGCTACAAATTTTTGCAGCATCGCGAATTTCTTCAGCTTTTTTGAATGTAACGATCCCAGAAAATGAGAGAAACGCACCACGATCCAGACATTTCTTTGCTTCAACGGGTGAGCCAGTAAAGCAGTGAAAAATAGTTCGCTCAGGCACACCACACGCATCAAGAATCTCAAATGTTTCGTTCCATGCGTCGCGAGTGTGAATCACGAGTGCAAGTTTGTATTCATGTGCCAAAGCAATCTGCTCGGCAAATATTTCGCGTTGCACTGCTCGATCTGAGTGGTCATAAAAATAGTCAAGACCGCATTCGCCGATTGCTACGACGCGAGGCTGGGTGATTAACTCATGCAAGCCGTCAAGCCCGTGCTTTGCGTCATGCGGATGCAGGCCGACCGTGGCCCACACATCGTTGTGTTTTGCTGCAAGATCGATCGCGGCACGCGAGGTTGCCACATCGGTACCAATGGTGATCATCCGTTTAACGCCAACTTCGCGGGCGGCGTCAAGTGCTGCGTCTGCGCCACCAGGAATATCTTCGTAGGTCACATGACAATGCGTGTCAATCCACTCTGGCATTTCGTTTTGAGAATTTGTCACGGTCACAATTTCTTGCGAGGAAACAGCGGTTCGCCTTTCGTCACGGTCGTTCCACCTGGGTAGCGACCCCATTGCGTATCAGTGTCGACTCGTTGATCAGAAACTTGGCCAGACATTCCGAGGCGTTGCCAAACATCTTGAGTTGTCGTCGGCATTGCAACACTTGCCAAAATTGTCACAATCCGTAATGCTTCAAGAGCGTCGCCCATTACCAAGTCGAGATCTTTACCTGGCTCCATCTTCCATGGTTCGTTTGTTTCGAGGTAAGCATTCGTCGCGCGGATAAGTGACCAAGTGGCATCAAGTGCGCGACCAGGTTGAACATTGTTCCATTCGGCAATTGTTTCGGCGACGCTTTGAGTAGCGATTTCTGCAAGCGGGCTTGTCGCAGACGGCACAGGCCCGATGCCGCCGCACTTTTTTTCAACAACAGTTGCAACACGCGCAGCAAGATTTCCAAAATTGTTCGCGAGATCCGAGTTGTATCGCGAGAGTAATCCTTCATAAGAAAAGTCGCCGTCGTTGCCGTAATTAGTGTCGGCCAAAACGTAATATCTAAAACCGTCAACACCGATTTCGTCGATCAGATCAAGCGGGTTGACGACATTGCCAGTCGTCTTCGACATTTTTTCGCCACCAACTAATAGCCATCCGCCAACCGCCCAGCCTTTTGGTGGCTCCAAGCCTGCCGACATCAACATCGCTGGCCAGTAAACACAGTGAAACCGAATGATGTCCTTGCCGATGAAGTGATAGTCGACAGGCCAGTTATCAGCAAACTGTTTTTCGTTAGATCCATATCCGTGCGCGGTAATGTAATTCGCCAAAGCGTCGAACCAAACATATGCAACATGCGAGTCATCCCACGGCAACTTGATGCCCCAGGTCAAAGTTTTTCGACTCACCGAAAAGTCACGCAGACCTTGCTTAATGAAACCAGTTACTTCGTTGACGCGATGATCTGGTTTGATCGCATCTGGATGGTCTGCGTACCACCGCAAAAGTTTTTCTTCATATCGTGACAAGCGAAAGAAATAGTTTTCTTCTTCAACATATTCGGCTTGTGTGTTATGGATTTTGCATTTGCCGTTGTCGAGTTCTTCGGGTGTGTAATAAGCCTCGCATGCAACGCAATAATGACCACGATAAATGTCAACTTCAATGTCGCCAGCGTCATAACAGGCTTGCAACAGTTTTTGCACGCCAATCTTGTGTCGTTCCTCGGTGGTACGAATGAAATCACTGATGTCAATATTTAGGCGATCCCACGCATCTGCGAATAACGGTGCAATTTTGTCGACAAATTCTTTAGGCGAGATACCTTCGGCATCAGCAAACTGCTGAATCTTCAAGCCGTGTTCGTCTGTGCCAGTTAATAGGTGTACATCCTCACCACAAAGTTTGTGCCAGCGGCAAACAGCGTCAGCGATGATTGTCGTATACGCGTGACCGAGATGTGGTTTGGCGTTGACATAATAAATTGGCGTTGTCGCCGAGAACTTTTGCACATCTATAACTTACAGTTTGAGACTTGCTGCTAATGGTTGTATTAGCGAATGTATAAGCGCTCTTTAATTATCGTCACGAACTTGTAGCGCAAGTTCATAGACGGTGCGTTTGGCTATACCGAATCGCGCCGAAACTCGCGCGGCAGAATCTTTGCGACTTACGCCTTTGGCAATTTCGGCGCGAATCGCAGCAAGTAATTCTTCATCAGTCGGCGGAGCAGGTGGTTTGGCTGGCTCAATGATGATCACATACTCACCACGCGGCTCGGTCGTAGCGACAAACATGTTTGCATCTTGCAATGTGCCACGCCAGATTTCTTCATGCAGTTTTGTCAGTTCACGAGCCAGCACGATACGTCGCATCGCGCCACATGCTGCTGTTAGATCGCTCAAAGTTTTTGCAAGTCGATGCGGCGCTTCGTAAAGCACAATCGTGCGTGGCTCTGTTGTTGTCATTGCAAGTCGTTCGGTGCGATCAGCGCCACTTCGAGGCAAGAATCCTTCGAACACGAATCGCGAAGTTGGCAAGCCACTAATTACGAGGGCCATTGTCAATGCTGATGCTCCAGGCACAGCAGTCACATTGCCACCGGCTTTAATAACTGCGGCAACTAACCGTTCGCCTGGGTCGCTGATGCCTGGTGTTCCGGCATCAGTAATTAAAGCAACGACCGAGCCTGAAGTAACTAGCGAAACTATTTCTTCTCGGGCGTCGTATTCGGTGTGTTCGTTAATCACGATAAGTTTTTTGCCAGTCACTCCAAAATGTGCGAGCAACTTTCCAGAGTGTCGCGTGTCTTCGCAACAAATCACATCTGCGTTTTGCAACGATTCAATTGCTCGCTGGGTAATGTCGCCAAGATTCCCGATTGGCGTTGCAATTAAAACCAATGCGCCAGCATCTTTGACTGCAGATTTCGTAGTTGAACCGTTACTCATGTTCGTCGGGCCTCAACTGTGTGGCCAATTACAAGCCCCCAATTTTCAAAGTTTCCCGCGCCAGCCTCAAGCACATGTCGTGCGCCAAACACGGGCATTGCAATCCGCCGAGGTTTTATTGTCTGAATCTTTACGACCTTCAATTCAGCATCAAGATATGCGACATCGAGTGCACACTTAACACCAAATGTATGAATCCATCTGCATGAATCAATCAGCAACGGAGTTTCAATTTCTGTCTGACCGATCAAGCCGCGTCGCTTTGTCTTTGCAGTATCAGCGATATCCAAACTCGAAAGCACTTGTGCCTGACATACCAACCAACCAGTCTTAAATTGAGCCGGTGCACTCATAGTCGCACTAACAGACTAGTTAAGTATTATGGCGAATTTCTAGCGTGTCGCCGTCAACGACCTCGTAATCTTTGCCTTCAACGCGAATCTTGCCGACATCTTTGGCTTTATTCCATGAGCCAATCGCCAGAAGTTCATCCCAAGCAATCACGTCGGCGCGAATAAAACCGCGTTGCAGATCACTGTGAATTTTTCCTGCACACTCGGGTGCTTTTGCACCAGCGTGAAATGTCCAGGCGCGAGTTTCTTTTTCGCCAGTTGTAAAATAAGTTCGCAAACCAAGCAGGTGATATGCGGAGCGAACCATTCGTGGCAAAGCACCTTCGCCGAGCCCAAGTGCCTCAAGCATTTCTTTGCGATCTTTCGGTTCTAGCTGCGCGGCTTCGGCTTCAAGTTGCACGCTCATGCCAAGAACTTCAACTTGGTTCTCGCTTGCCGAGCCGGGAGGTGCAAGTTCTTTGCGCACGATTGCCTCAAATTCTGGAATTCGCGGCAAGTCGTCTTCGGCGACGTTAACAACTGCCAACACTCGTCGAGTCGTCAACAAAAAATGAGGTGCCAATAACTCTAAATCATCTTTTGAAATTACTGCTCGATATAGCGGTCGACCCTCGGCGAGATTCGCCTGCGCGCGCGTCAACGCGCCAAGTTCGTCTTCAAGCGACTTGTCCATTCGGGCAGCCTTCTGCATCCGATTAATTTTTGTCTCAACAGATTCAAGATCGGCGAGCGCAAGTTCGATTTCGAGTACTCGTAAATGTTCGAGCGGGTCACTCGGCCCAGGAATGTCATCGTCAGCAAATGCACGCAACACATAAACGATTGCATCCACTTCGCGAATGTTGGCAAGAAATTTATTTCCGAGCCCTTCACCTTTGCTTGCGCCTTCGACGAGTCCACCAATATCAACAACTTCAACAGTGGCGTAAACAGTTTTCTGCGTCTTTGACATCACTGCTAGCGCATCAAGTCGCGGGTCAAGAACCTTCGCCATGCCGATATTCGGATCTTTGGTCGCAAATGGGTACGGTGCGGCAAGCGCGTTCGACCCTGTCAGAGCGTTATATAAGGAAGACTTTCCTGCGTTTGGTAAACCGACGAGCCCGAAGCGTTCCATGAGAGGCGTCAGGCTATCTGTGACGAACTGCCTGTCTGGTTTTGAGCATTGACTTGCGATAATTGTTACTATGCAGATAGTGTTAATTAGTTAACTAAACGACTAGTTGTTTATCCATCCCAAGGAGAATCTGAAGTGACATCATTTGATCTAGATCTCAGCAAGTATCAACTCGGCTGGAGCGATGAAGTCGAATATGCCTTTGAGCCCGTTAAAGGATTGAACCCTGGTGTTGTAGAGCAAATCTCGTGGTGGAAAGGCGAGCCAGAGTGGATGCGCAAGATGCGCTTGCGCTCGCTGCAGACATTCGAAAAAAAGCCGATGCTTGACTGGTTTGCAGTCAACATGCCAGACATTGATTTTCAAGATATTTACTACTACCTAAAGCCAGCCACAGACCAAGTCAGCGAATGGGAAGACCTCCCAGAAGAGATGCGCAAGACATATGAAAAACTTGGCATCCCAGAAGCAGAACGCAAATATCTCGCAGGCGTTACAGCGCAATACGAAAGCGAAGTCGTGTTTCATCGCAATCGTGAAGATCTTGAGAAGCTCGGCATTTTATTCTGCGACATGGATACCGCGTTGCGCGAGTACCCAGATCTCGTCAAGCAATATTTTGGTTCGGTTATCCCACCTGGCGACAATAAGTTTTCTGCGCTCAACACATCTGTTTGGTCAGGCGGCTCTTTTATTTATGTTCCGCCAGGCGTTGAGTGCGAAATGCCGTTGCAGGCTTATTTCAGAATCAACAGCGAAAACGCTGGTCAATTCGAGCGCACATTAATTATCGCCGACGAAGGTTCAAAAGTTCACTACATCGAAGGTTGCTCTGCTCCGGTGTACACAAAAGATTCTTTGCACTCGGCAGTTGTTGAAATCATCGTCAAGCCAAGTGCCCATGTCACATATACGACAATTCAAAACTGGTCGCCAAATGTTTACAACTTGGTTACCAAGCGTGCGCGTGTCGAAACAGAAGGCCACATGGAGTGGATTGACGGCAACATCGGTTCAAAATTGACGATGAAATATCCAAGTGTTTATTTGATGGGACCAAAAGCCACGGGCGAAGTTCTCTCTGTCGCTTACGCAGGTGCCGGACAGCATCAAGATGCTGGTGCAAAAATGATTCACGCTGCACCTGAGACAACTTCAAAGATTGTTTCAAAATCAATCTCCAAAGACGGTGGAATCACTGCATACCGAGGTTTAGTTCGTGTCGAAGAAGGCGCAACTAATTGCAAGAGCCATGTGCAGTGCGATGCGTTAATTCTTGATGAAGCCAGCGAGAGCCGTACATTTCCATACATGGAGGTCGGCGAGCGCGACGCGCAGATTGGTCACGAAGCAACAGTCTCAAAAATCGCAGATGAGCAACTTTTTTATCTTCAAAGTCGCGGACTCTCGCAAGAGCAAGCGATGAGCATGATTGTCAACGGGTTCATCGAACCGGTAACGCGCACATTGCCAATGGAGTACGCCGTTGAATGGAGTCGCTTGATCGAATTGCAAATGGAAGGCTCGGTCGGCTGATAAAAGCCCGCTGAAGTAAAATCTAGTTATGTCGATGCGAACTGAGTGCAAGCACTTTGAAAGTCGCACGTACTCAAATGGCGATGCGATGCGTCGTTGCCGGCTTGATCTTGCGCCAGATGCACCATGGCGATGCCCAGACGCTTGCGCGAAATTTGATCATCGAGCAGTTGACATTGGTTGGGCACATGGCACGATCGTTCCGACTGTGACGCCAGCCGAGCCGACAAGCGTCAAAGATGGCACAGCGGCATCTGTTTTGAGCGAAGCAGAGGCGATAATTAATGCAATGGCGACTGATATTGCAGCAGAAATTAAAGAAAAGCAGAACAAAAAGAAAAAGCGCAAACGCAAATGAGCACACTTGCATTGCCAACAGTCAATGAAGAAATTTGGCGCTATAGCCGCATCGGTGAACTCAACCTTGACCAGTTCAAACTCGGCAAAGTTACGACAAAAATCGACGTTTCTAGCCAGGCAAAACAATTTGTTTCGTCGGCGACGAATGTCGCGCCACGCAATGCAACAGACATCTTTGAAGATCTAAACGTTCGAAATGCGCAATTAACGGCTATCAGCGTTGCGAAGAACCAGGTCATTGCTGATCCGATAATCATTACTCACTCGCTAGATAAATCTGGTGTCGTTGTTTATCCGCGACTGGTTATCGACGCCCATGAGAACAGCGAAGTCACAATTGTTGAACGGTTTATATCTGGTAATGGTGTGAACTCGCTGATCGTGCCTGTTGTTGATGTGCGCGCAGCCCAATCGGCACGCGTTACTTATGTGGCGATCAACGAACTCGGCAATGCAACATGGCAGATCGGTTATCAGCAAGCCGTTGGGCAACGCGATTCAATGATGAAGTTGTTCACTGTGGCGCTCGGCGGCGACTATGCGCGGGTTCGTGCCGAGGTTCGTCTTGAAGGACAAGGTGCAAACTCGCAACAGGTTGCTTTATATTTCGCTGACTCAACTCAGATGCACGACTTTCGAACTTTGCAAGATCATTCGGCACCGCGCACGCACAGCAGTTTGCTTTTCAAGGGCGCAGTCAAAGACACTGCAAAAAGTGTTTACACCGGCTTGATTCGAATTCGTGAAAACGCAACGAAGTCAGAAGCCTTTCAGACAAATCGCAATTTAACTTTGTCGCATGGCGCGTGGGCTGAGAGCGTGCCAAATCTCGAAATCGAAACTAATGATGTGAAATGCAGTCATGCCAGCACTGTCGGCCCAGTCGACGACGAACAGCGTTTCTATCTTGAGAGTCGTGGAATCATGCCAGACATTGCCGAGAGACTTGTCGTACTTGGTTTTTTTGGTGAAGTTCTTGATCGTCTGCCAGCAGTGCCATTTATTGCCGATCTGCGCGAGCGCGTCAGCACAAAACTTCTTGGAGATTCAAATTGAAGACAACTATTTGTAAATTAGATGAACTCGTTTCGGGCAAAGCGAAGCGCTTTGTAGTTGGCGATCGAGCAATCGCCGTTGTGCGCATCGATGACAATGTCTATGCAATCGGCGACAAGTGCAGTCATGCCGATGTTTCACTGTCAGACGGCGAAGTTTTTTGTGACACCAAAGAAATTGAATGTTCTCGACATGCGAGTTCTTTCAGCCTTGAAACGGGTAAACCGAACACATTGCCCGCAACTCAACC
>CAMATY010000027.1 GCA_945861325.1 Ferrithrix thermotolerans DSM 19514 | reverse complement strand
CGGGTTTTCATTCAAAACATACAAGAACCCGTCCTTACGTAATTCAAAAACATCGGGGCACATTTGCGTGCATGCCCCAGTCGAAGCACAATTGTCAAAATTTACGGTGACCTTCACTCAAGTGAGACTAGTTGAGAATTGTACGAATTATTTAACGCCCAAGTTCTCTTGGCGTTCAAACGCGCACAGCACTGCACGCAACGATGCGGTAATCGTGCTCGGGTCGGTGCCAACGCCCCAACGCAAATCTCCCTCTTCGTTCGCACCTTCGATATATGCAACAGCCACGGCCTCTGAGCCTTGACTCAGAGCGTGCTCTACATAATCCTTGACATCAAACACGACTTTGAACTCGGTCCGTAGTGCATGAACAAATGCATCAATCGGACCATTGCCTTCTCCGGTCAAAGTTCGTGGCGATCCGTTAACTAACAACTGAGCGCTGATAGTTGTTCTGCCTTTTGAATCGCTGCGCATTTCATGGCTCTCAAGTTTGAACTTCGACTGCACCGACAAATATTCACGCTCAAACGCGCTCCACATTATGTCCGGTGCAATTTCGGTGCCCGAGTCTTCGGTGATGTGTTGAATTGCTTTCGAGAACTCAACTTGCAGTCTGCGCGGTAGCGCAAAACCATGCTCTGTCTGCATTACATATGCAACGCCACCTTTACCTGACTGGCTGTTCACGCGGATCACAGCCTCATATGTGCGACCGACATGTTTTGGATCAATTGGCAAATACGGAACTGCCCACTTGTCATAATTTTTCGGCAATGCGTCCAATCCTTTTTTGATTGCGTCTTGATGGCTGCCAGAAAATGCAGTGTAAACAAGATCGCCTGCATACGGATGTCGTTCTGGTACAGATAAGCGGTTGCAGTATTCGGCATCACGACGTAACGCATCAATGTCTGTGACATCTAATTGCGGGTCAACGCCGTTCATAAATAAATTCATCGCCAAAGTAATGATGTCAACATTTCCTGTTCGCTCACCGTTGCCAAATAAGGTTCCCTCAACACGATCAGCGCCGGCCATCACACCGAACTCGGCTGCAGCAACGGCGCAACCTCGGTCATTGTGGGGGTGCAGCGATAGCACAAGTTTGTCGCGGCGGGGCACATTGCGACCGAACCACTCAATCACATCGCCATAAACATTTGGCGAGTAGCACTCGACAGTGGCCGGCAAGTTCAAAACAATTTTGCGATTAACTGTTGGCTCAATAACTTGCATCACTGCTTCGCAAATTTCAACGGCGAACTCTGGCTCGGTCAATGTAAAACTTTCAGGCGAATATTCGTAGCGCAAGTTGGTGTCTTTTAATTTTGTTTCAAGTTCACGACAAATCTTTGCTGCGCTCGTCGCGATCTCGATTACGCCAGGTTTGTCAAGGCCAAATACGACACGGCGTTGCAGCGGGTTCACCGAGTTGTAGAAGTGCATGATCGCTCGTGGCGCGCCAGAAATGCAATCATAGGTTCGCTCAAGAAGTTCGCGGCGACACTGCACAAGCACCTGAATCGTCACATCTTCCGGAATCAGATCTTGCTCAATCAACAATCGCACGAAGTCATAATCTGGTTGACTTGCCGAAGGGAACCCGACTTCGATTTCTTTGAAACCCATCTTCACAAGCGTCTTGAACATCCGCAATTTTCGCTCAGGGTCCATTGGGTCGATTAACGCCTGATTGCCGTCACGCAAGTCAACAGAACACCACAGTGGAGCTTTGTCAATTATTCGATTTGGCCAAGTGCGGTCGGCGAGCACCATTGGCACCGAATGTGCATATTTTTCGAATTGCATCTTGCGTGGATGAGTTGGATTTGGTGGCACTTTGTGTCTCGTTTCTGTTTTTAATTTTCTCGAATTTTTCAAATAGTTTTTGGCAAAAAGAAAACCCCCTGGGCCTTTTGGCTCAGAGGGTGCGGCTGCAGTGATATGAGACTGCGCCGTTACGTAAGTAGTAGTCCGTTTCCGTTTATCATGGTGCTTCAGTGTGCCTGCAAATTACGACAACACCAACTAGCTAGTCAACTAGCTAGTCAACTAGCTAGTCAACTAGCTAGTCAACTAGTCAGCCGATTAGCCAACTAACTCGGGGTTGGGGTGAGAAAGTTTCTGAACTGCCAAGGATCTGTCATATCTAGACGACCAGTGTTGCCATATCCAGGAAACAAGTCATTGCGGGTCTTCAATGGGTCCCAATCAGTCGGAGCACTATGAATCTCGCCAAGATATGGTCGGGCATCAGCAAGAACTGACTTCCATGGCAAGTCATCTGGCACGCAAACACCCTCGTTCGGGCTGGCAATCATCCACTTCAAAGCAGCCAACACAGAACCAGCAACTTGCAAAGTCGTTGCACTTTGCCCAGTGACGATTGAACGCGCTTCGTCAATTGATAACCGTGTGCCAGTCCACCAACCCGTGTAGTCGTGACCGAGCAATAACACACCAAGTTCGTCGCGACCAGAAATAATTTCGTTGTTCATGATCCGCTCATCTGGTTGCTTCTGCCAGTTGTGCATACGCAATTCGAGCACACTATTTATTGCTTCATTCGACGGGCAATATGAATAATGCACAGTTGGACGATAGATCGCTTTGCCCGAATCATCACGCACAGTTAAGTGATTACTCATCGTGTAACTCTCGCCGTGGCGAATAATCATTCCAAGAATTTCTCCACTCGGAACCCACGAGCGAACCCAAGTTTCCATCCCAGGTTGGGCTAAACAAATTTGATTGCACGGGCCGTCATCGGCATGTACTTGTGCGTTGGCCGGCATCCACCTCTCGTGAGTACCCCAACCCATTTCGGCTGGTGCGACACCTTCTTCATAGAAACCTTCAACCGACCAAGTGTTTACAAATTCATTAACTTTTTTTGGTTGATTTGTGATTTGTGTATCGCGCTCGCTGATGTGAATTACGCGAGTGCCCGTCAACATCGCCAAGCGGTCAAACGACTCAGTTGCAAGCGCTGACTCAAGTGCACTTTGTCGCGAGCCTGCACGACCGTCGCTAAGAATTTTATTTGAAATCTCAAATAGCGCCTGCTTGGCAAAGTGTGAAACCAAGCCTGGGTTCGCACCGTGTTCAACAACTGCACTTGGGCCGTTGTTTGATCCCCACTTCGCAAGCATTTTGCGAATTTGTTGATGTCGTACATAGAGAGTGCGGTCAAGCGGGTGAGTTGCCGCCATGTTGTCATATGGGTTCCATAATTCAACCGATGTGTTGAGATATCTCACGCCGCGCATACGACACCATTCAAGAATTGTCGTGCAGTCAATATTCCAGGCAAGGTCTAACAAAATATCTCCCGCAGATAATCGTGCAGAAAGATAGCTGTCTAGATTTTCGCGATTTACTCGTCCAATTTCATAGGTGACGCCCATCGCCAAAACATCTGCAACGCGATGACGATTATCAACAAAGTCAACGATTGAAATTGATTTCGGATCAAGTTTTAGATCGCGAACTATCAGCGGAATTACCGCTTGCGCAACAGAACCACAGCCGAGAACGAGCACCCGACTTGGGCGCACTTGCGCGGTCACGCGTATCGAGTGGCGGAGTCGTCCTTGCCAGCGTTTAGAAGTGCCTGTAATGAAGCGTCGAATGCAATATCGGATGGCAGCAACAAAGATTGCCAGTCATATGTAATGCCCTTGCGACCGGTGAACAGCGGCTCGTCAAGATTGCTCAGATAGTTCTCAGAAGAAGTTTCGATAAACACAATTTTTGACCCTACACACCTCACAAACAATTGTCTACTGTCTGAGTGGTCAGGCAACACTGACTCGTGAGTCAGTGAACAGGTGAGAGAACTAGTGTTCTCGCTAGTTCTCGCTAGTTCTCTTATTCGCTAGCGGTCTCGACCAAGACGACGACGGTCGCGTTGGTAGCCTGAGCGTTCAGATGTCTGACCCCAAATCTCGTCGCGGCACTTCTCGCCCGACTCACCACTCCTCAGGTCGTACTCCGAATCGTCCGCAAAATCCGCGACCTGCTGGTGAATCGACCGAGAACGCCAGTGGCAACATCGGATCGAGTTCGAATACTCGCCAAGCAGTTACGACCCCGACGGGCTTCGCAGATCTCGGGGTAAGTGAGCGGGTTGACGCTGGTCTAGCAGCGGCAGGTTTTGCGGTGCCATTTGAGATTCAAACTGAGGCGATACCTGTGGCGCTGAGCGGCGAAGACCTGTGTGGTCGTGCTCGAACTGGCTCTGGCAAGACTTTGGCGTTTGGCGTGCCGATGATTGAGCGCGTGACTCAAACTGCTCTAGCTAAGAAACCCCGTGGTCTCGTGCTCGTTCCAACCCGCGAATTGGCTGTGCAAGTTACCGATGTCTTGGCGCCAATTGCCAAACATTGCGGCGTACGCGTGCTTGCCGTTTATGGTGGTGCGGCTCGCGACAAACAAGTTGATCAACTAAATCGTGGTGCTGAAATCGTGATTGCGACACCGCTTAGATTGATCGATTTGTTGAAATCAAATGAGGCAGATCTCAGTGATGTTGAAGTGATCGTGCTTGACGAGGCAGATCGCATGGCCGACGAAGGTTTCATGCCACAAGTTGAGTGGATTTTGCGTCATGTCACAAAAATTCACCAAACAATGTTATTTTCGGCAACTTTAGACGGGCAAGTTGCGACGCTAGTAAAGCGTTACATGAAATCTCCAAAAGAAGTCAGCATTGATGCGCCGACCGACACGGTTGGCACTATGCGCCATTTATTTCTTGGTGTGCATCACATGGACAAAAATAGGGTTATCGCCGCCATGGCTCGCGCAGGTGGGCAAACAGTGGTTTTTTGCGACACTAAACGCGCGTGTGACAAAGTGTCTGCAGATCTTGAGGCACTTGGAGAAAAAGTTTCGGCGTTGCACGGTGACATGGCTCAAGGAGCGCGCGAACGCTCGTTACGCAAGTTTGCCCAACGCGAACTAAATATTTTGGTCTGCACCGATGTCGCGGCGCGCGGAATTGACATCGATGATGTCGGGATTGTCGTGCATTATGTTCCGCCGCTAGAAGTAAAAACTTATTTACATCGCTCTGGCCGAACGGCACGAGCCGGCAAAGATGGCTGGGCGGTAACACTTGCCGAATACAACCAGCACACAACTTGTCGAATTATTCAGCGAGGTTTACGACTTGAGACACAGGCACCGATTGAGGTTTTCTCAAACGATAAACGACTCGTTAATTTGAACTCGTTTTTAGCGAGTTCGAACGTTGTCGGCTAGAACCAAGTTGGTCGGCTAGATTCAAAACGCGAAATTTCGTCGCTGTGCTGCAATGAAATTGAGATGTCGTCAAGCCCATTTAAGAACCGATTTTGAGTGTCGGCGTTCATCGCAAATTTTTCGCACATTCCAGTGCTCGGCACTTCAACAACGAGTCGCTCAACATCAACAGTTATTTCAGTAGTTGGGTCACCTTCAATGATGCTCCAGAGTTTGACGACGATTTCTTCACTTAATTCAACGACGATCAAACCGTTCTTGCCACAGTTGTTGCGAAAGATGTCGCTGAAGCTCGGAGCGATGACCGCGTTGAATCCACCCTGTTGAATCGCCCAAACAGCATGTTCGCGTGAAGACCCAACACCAAAACTTTTACCCGCAACCAAAATTGAGGCGCCTGAATAGCGCTCGTCATTAAGTACAAAGTTTCGATCGTCACGCCACGTTGAGAATAAACCTTTTTCAAAACCTGTTCGCTCAACGCGCTTCAACCATTCGGCGGGAATAATTTGGTCAGTGTCAACATCGCTGCGCTTGAGTGGCACACCGCGACCAGAAATTACTCGAACGGCTTTCATCAGAGATCTTCTGGGGCGGCAAAGTGCCCGGCAACGGCGGTAGCGGCAGCAACTGCAGGCGAGACTAAGTGAGTGCGACCACCGCGACCTTGTCGGCCTTCAAAATTGCGATTTGATGTGCTGGCGGCGCGTTCTTGGGGTGCAAGTTTGTCCGGGTTCATTGCCAAGCACATTGAACAACCGGGCTCACGCCAGTCAATACCTGCGGCAATGAAAACCTTGTCAAGACCTTCTGCCTGCGCTTGCAACTTCACGGCATGGCTTCCTGGCACGACCATCACGCGCTTTACTTTGACGGTTCGACCGCGCACAACATCTGCCGCCGCACGCAGATCTTCGATTCGAGAATTGGTGCAGGAGCCGATGAATACGGTGTCAACTTTGATGTCACGAATCGCGGTGCCCGCTTCTAGCCCCATGTATTCGAGTGCGCGCGTAACGCTGTCACGCTCAGTTGCGTCGCTGTAATTGCTTGGTGTCGGCACTGAGCCATTTAGCGAAACAACTTGTGCTGGGTTCGTACCCCAAGTTACATGTGGAGAAAGTTTGCTGGCATCAATTGTCACTTGCTTGTCAAACACAGCACCATCATCTGTTTGTAAAGTCTTCCAATCAGCAACCGCTGCATCAAACTGTTCGCCACTCGGTGCAAACTCGCGACCGCGCAGATATTCAAAAGTTGTTTCATCTGGCGCAACGAGCCCCGCGCGTGCGCCAGCCTCTATTGACATATTGCAAACCGTCATGCGGCCTTCCATTGACAGCGCACGAATTGCCGAACCGCGATATTCGATCACGTGGCCGATGCCGCCGCCTGTGCCGATTTCGCCGATCACTGCAAGGATGATGTCCTTTGCGGTGACACCTTTTGGCGCAACACCATCGACTGTAACGCTCATCCACTTCGGGCGTTGTTGGGGCAAAGTTTGCGTTGCTAAAACGTGTTCGACTTCGCTCGTGCCGATACCAAATGCGAGTGCCCCAAATGCACCGTGCGTTGCTGTATGGCTATCACCGCAAACTATTGTCATGCCTGGCAGTGTGCGACCTTGTTCTGGGCCGATTACATGCACGATGCCTTGACCAGGGTCGCCCATTGGGTAAAGCGTGATTTTAAATTCCTTGGCGTTGCTGCGCAATACTTCAATTTGTTTCGCTGAGATCTCGTCAGCAATTGGCAGGTGAATATTTTCTGTTGGCACGTTGTGATCTTCTGTGGCAACGGTTAAATCTGGTCGTCGCACTGAACGCTTGGCAAGACGCAAGCCGTCAAAAGCCTGAGGGCTGGTCACTTCGTGAACCAGGTGCAGATCTATATATATAAGGTCTGGTTGACCTTGACCACTTGCGACAACATGACGATCCCAAACTTTTTGAGCAAGGGTTTTGGGTTGCGAGTTCACCTGTCTATTCTGCCTGAGTAATCTGCTGTCTCAACGATCATTTTCAAGGTCACTCGTCGCAATAGTGTAAAAAACACTGCTGAAAACAGTCAGTGCGGCGGCAAGAGCGAGCATTGTTCCGAGCACGCCTAGAGGTGGTTGCCACACAGGGTTGCTAAACATCTCAAAGAAATTTTGTGGTTTGATTCCAACTGAGTATCGACGAATCACATTTATTGCCGTCATGAAGATCGCAATCGACCAACAACTAATTACTATTTTGAGCCCCTTTCTTTGTGGAGCCCACATTGTGCCAATGACGATTGGAATACCAGCAATGAGTGGTGTGAGATAACGACCTTGAACCCCGTAAAGTCTTCCTAAGTTTTGCGTGTTGCGGTTGACGAAAATCATCAGTGCAGGTATTGCAATCGTCAGAAAAATTATTGCGATCCGATTTGAACTTGAAACATTCAGCCAGTTCTGGGCAATAATCAAAGCAAACAGCACAACAAAAAACCAAACAACAAATGTTGGCGTCGGTGTGTCAAGCCAACCAAAATTACCAATTGATTCTGCAACCTTGTTAGAAATGTCACTTATTGATCGTTCAGTTATTTGGAGCAATGTTGGATTGATTTCGTCGGTTGCCACTCTTTCTCCTAGATGATGTGAGTAAATAGTTAGATACCAAATCGCAGCACCGAGAGTAGGAACGGTTGCTGTAAGTACAATTTTCAAATTAGTCAGCAGGACCAAAACTGCTTTCTTGAAATCTGCTGTTGCGATTAACGAAGATAAAGAAATAATTGCCAAAATTACAAGCCCACTTGGTCTCGCGAGAACTAGCAACGCGACAGACATAGCTACCGAGTTTGCGGCTTGCAGTGGTTTTTGCGAGTTGCCGAGAAGAGCAGCCATTGATCCCCACAAGCAAATTGCTGCCGAAATTTCAATTGCACTTGAACTGATCACGGAACTAAAAAAAATTACACCTGGGGTGACTGCAGCCAAAACGACAATTATTGATCTTCGGTTAGACGAGATATTGACACAGCCAAGAGCAAGCAAAAATGCACACACAGCGGCGTTGAATAGTCGACCAAGCCGCACTGAGAGGTCAGTTGCGCCGACTAGTGAACCCAACCCGCTAGCCAAGTATCCGACTGGCGGATACCGACCCATGTCGGTTCTGGGTTGTTCGACCGGTGTCAATGTTTCGAGTGGTTGAGAGCACGCTGGAGTGTCTGGTTTGCCGACGAAGCACCACGGCACTAATTGCGCGACGCCAAATTGTTGCGGAATGTCTACATACGTAGACCAATACGAAGTTGTTTGACTAGCAGCAATGTCGGTGCCGACGAACTTTCCTCTGACTAATGCAGCACCCCTGATATAGCTTGCTGGCTCGTCTGGGGCCGCAAATAATGGTGTCAATTGTGACCAAACACCAATTACGAGGAAAAACGCCAGGGTCAGCGAAATCAGCGGGCGCGATTTAATCTGCAACTGCCAACGCGCATTGAATTTCATTCACTTAAGCGTGCCACATCCCGAGGCGAAAATTTAACTTCGCCGAAATTTGATTGATCCGTACACAACACGGGTATGAATGATTATCCAACACCAATAGCCATTGCCACTTGCGTCGAAGCCAGTCTTCATTCTTCTTTAGACGGTTTTAATTTGCCCCGAGCCCGGCTTTATGGGGTGAGCATCGTTGATCCGAGCGGCATTGCATCACAGCAAGATGGCGCATTGCGAATTAGTTTCCTGGCTGAGCACGGCGATGTATATGAACTTCTCGACGCACCCGGCAGTGCAATTGCACGAATGTTTGATGTTGCCGTCGTTCTAACTTGTGGTTGGGCAGCCCCACTCGATCGTGACGAGCAAGACGACGAGTCACGATCAGACGAAGAAATTCATGATGCTATTAATGATGAAGTTCCACCGAGTCAACACCCATTGCGTCGACGCGTGCGATTAGTTGTCGCAGTCTGCGATAAAGGTGTTGCATCTGTATTGCGTTTTGCCGATGCACCAAACGACATTGTCACCGACGCTGGTGCGGCTCGCGGCAGTCTGGCCGATGCTGTCAAAGATCTCTGGAACGACCCAAAAGTAATTGTCAGCCGTGAAAGCGTTAACTAGCTAGATAATTAGATCACTAGATCACTAGCGCGACGAGCGATAGTAAACCGAAAGACAAGCCTCAACAAGCGTTGGTACGAAGTATTCTTTCATCGCAAAAACAGAATTGTGCCCACCGTGAACTTCAAAAACTTCAACATCATTAATTATTTGGTACAACTCAGTTTGGCGCTCTGGTGCGACAACATTGTCTTGAGTTGTGATTACAACTGCCGCAGGTGCTTCAAGCCTTGGTAGCCAGTCTCGCGAGTCAAAGTTTCCGATTGCGCTACCAGCCTCAAGAATGTGTCGCCAATCGTGGCTGGCGATTTGTTGAACAGCCCAATCAGCGAGTCCTTCTGATTTGCGTTGCAAATAAAGTTGGTCAGTAATCCATGTGCGCGCTTGCGGAGTAGTTAGGCGAGATAGTGCAGCAAGGCCAGTTAATCCAAAGAAGCTGAGTTTTTCTTCACGCTTTTCTGCAAAGTGGCTCGCGGTGCTGCATAACACGATTCCGCGCACGCGCAGTTCATGGCGGCCCCACAAAAGTTGTGCAACAGCACCACCCATCGAATATCCAACAGGAATAAAAGTAGAGATGCCAAGAACATCAGCAACCGCAGCAGCGTCATCGGCGCAATCTTCGAGCTTGAAGTTTGACTTCGTGCGAATTCCTCGACCATGTCCACGCATATCCATTGCTACGACACGAAAATGTTCAGACAAAGCATCAAAACATGTAAACCAATTTAAGTCGGCAGTTGCTGTCCATCCGTGTAAAAGCAAAAGTGTTGGTGCACCCGCTGGCCCTGATTTTTCACGAACGAATATCCGCCCACGACCGGGTAGATCAATCTCGAATCCAGGTGGCAAGCCAGCAAGCGGTGCTACCGCCTCACGCATCACTGTTGTTGTGTCTCGACAATTTTTACTTTTAAATTTCCGTTCGGTGCAGCGTAGGTAACCAAGTCGTTTTTCTTGGCACCAAGCAACGCCGCGCCTAGTGGAGATGTCGGACTCATGACTTCTGCGTTTTCGCACTTCTCTTCAATATGCCCAATCAGATAACTCTCGGCCATTGATATATCGTCGCCGTCGTAAAGCACCGTGACAATCGTGCCGAATCCGACGGTGCCGTCGGTTGGTGGTTCAACAATTTCAACATTTTCAAGAATTGACTCAAGTTGCCGAATCCGACCTTCCATGTGGCCGTGTTCGTCTTTTGCCGCGTGGTAGTCGCCGTTTTCTTTAAGGTCACCATGTTCACGGGCTCTAGCAATTTTCTCGGCTGCCGAGATTCTGCCTCTGGTGGTGAGATCAGCGTGTTCTTCGCGAAGGCGTTCGTAAAGGTTTCGAGAGACTTTATGGATCATTACCTTGAAAATACTACCTAATACGTCTGGCAAAATATAAGCAGTTATCTTTTTCAGTTATCAGTCAGTAATTGCGCCGTATTATTGAAGGATGGTTTTGCAAAAAAATGGCGACATTTCTGGTGATCATCGTGTTGCAATAATTGGCGGTGATGGAATCGGCCCTGAAGTAATTTCTGAGGCCCTCAAAGTTGTGGCTGCGTCTGGCGTGAAACTTTCGACGACAAATTTTGATTTAGGTGGCGCGAGGTATCTTCGTGATGGCGAAATTCTTTCTGACGCGACCTTAAATGAGTTGCGTGGGTTCGATGCAATTTTGCTTGGCGCAGTCGGTACACCTGCAGTGCCACCAGGCGTTATTGAGCGTGGGTTATTGCTGAAAATAAGATTTGAATTAGATCTATACATCAACCTTCGACCTTTTTCTGGTGTCGGTCCTGGTCAGACTAAACAACACGATTTCATTGTTATCCGTGAAAATACAGAAGGACCATATGTTGGCGAAGGTGGAGTCTTGCGTCGCGGTACCCCGCATGAAGTTGCCACACAAGGAAGTGTCAACACCGCAAAAGGTGTTGAACGGTGCGTGCGCTTTGCATTCGAACTTGCTATGACGCGCAAGCGCAAGCATGTCACGCTAGTTCATAAAACAAACGTGCTTACATTCGCTGGTGATTTATGGCAACGGACTTTTGATCGGGTTGCACAAGAATTTTCAGAAGTAGTGACTGGTTACAACCACATTGATGCAGCGTGCATTTATTTCGTGCAAGATCCGCATCGCTACGATGTGATCGTCACCGATAATTTATTCGGAGATATTCTCACAGACTTAGGTGGGGCAGTATCTGGGGGTATCGGTGTTGCGTCATCTGCGAACTTGAATCCTGCGCGCAATGGTCCTTCAATGTTTGAGCCGGTACATGGCTCTGCTCCTGACATTGCCGGCAAAGGTGTGGCTAATCCAGTTGCAGCCATTTTGTCGGCTGCTCACATGCTTGAATTTCTCGGAGAGCAAAAGGCTGCAAATATTTTGCGTGTCGCTTGTGAACAATCTGTGACTGGTTCAACTACGGCAGTGGGCGACGAAATCGTCAAGCGTGTTAAAGCGAGCATTTAGCCAGCCAAATTAAGAGATTTAATTGAAGCCAACGAATTAATTGCTCGGCAGTAACCTTAAATGAGTTGTTAAAAGTTTAAATTAAATTAGGAGACGGAATGCCGATTACTGCAACCCCAAAGATTTGGATGAATGGTTCACTCGTCAATTGGGACGACGCCAAGGTGCATGTACTGACACACACACTTCATTACGGCACGGGTGTCTTTGAAGGTATTCGTGCGTACGAAACAGCAAATGGTCCTGCAGTTTTTCGTTTGACCGATCACATCAAGCGTCTGCACAACAGCGCCAAGATCATGGACATGGAGATGCCATACTCGGTCGAAGAACTTGTTGATGCAACCAAGCAGACCGTGAAATCAACTGGGTTGCCATCTTGCTATGTTCGACCACTTGCTTACTACGGATATGGAGAAATGGGCTTAAACACCTTGCCATGCAAAGTTGATGTCGCAATCGCATGTTGGCCGTGGGGCGCATATCTGGGCGATGACGCCGTTGATAAAGGTGTGCGGATGAAGATTTCGTCTTGGACGCGTCATGATCACAACACAATGCCACCGGCAGCAAAAACAGTAGGCAACTATGTGAACTCGTCCTTGGCCAAAGTTGAAGCGCTTAAGGCAGGCTACGACGAAGCAATCATGCTCTCTCCGAATGGATTAGTTGCCGAATGTACTGGTGAAAATATTTTTTGTGTTCGCGACGGGATAATTTTGACGCCACCACTTTCAGCTGGCGCACTTGAGGGAATCACTCAATCGAGTGTCACCAAAATTGCTCGCGATCTTGGCTTTGATATCCGTGTTGATAATATTGCTCGCAGCGATTTGTATATCGCCGATGAAATTTTTGTGTGTGGCACGGCTGCCGAAGTCGGTTCTGTGAGTTCGGTTGATGATCGCAAAGTTCCTTGTCCTGGACCAATGACTAAAGCGATTGCATCAACCTACGCCAAGGCTGTTCGTGGTCAAGATGACCGTTATAAACAATGGTGTGAGTTAGTAAAGTAGTTGATCATGACTCAGCCTGTATCTGAACACATGTCAAAATCGCCTGAACTTGTTGAGGTGTTTGACACAACTCTGCGCGACGGCATGCAAGTTGAGGGCGTCTCGGCAAGTGTGCAAGACAAATTGAGGATTGCCGAGCAACTTGATTATCTCGGTGTGCAATACATTGAGGGCGGTTGGCCTGGTGCGAACCCCAAAGACATTGAGTTTTTTGCTCGCGCCCGCACAGAACTTAAACTAAAGACTTCTACTCTTGTCGCTTTTGGTTCGACTCGTAGACCAGCTGGCAAAGTTGACGACGATGCAACACTTCGCAACTTGATTGAAGCCGAGACAAGCGCCGTGTGCATTGTCGCAAAGTGTTCTGACTATCACGTTGAGCAAGCATTGCAAACCACTCTTGATGAAGGCGTTGCGATGGTCAGCGACTCAGTCAATTTTTTGGTCGCCAACAATCGTCGAGTTCTTGTTGACATGGAGCACTTTTTTGACGGCTACAAACACAACGCGGAGTTTTCGTTGCGCGTGCTTGAAGCCGCGGTAATCAACGGCGCAACACATTTAGTTTTGTGTGACACCAACGGTGGGTCATTACCAAATGAAGTTGAAAAGATCGTCTCTCAGGTGCGTCGTCACATGGGTAGTGATGTAATAATCGGCATTCACTGTCACGATGACACAGGTTGTGCAGTTGCTAACTCACTTGCTGCGGTGCAAAGCGGTGCTCGTCATGTGCAGGGCACGCTCAATGGTCTTGGTGAGCGCACTGGCAACACGAACTTGACGACGGTTATTCCAAACTTGCAATTGAAACTTGGTTACAAGTGCTTGCCTGAGGGTCATCTTGAGCGACTCACTCAGGTCAGCAATCATGTCGCCGAAGTTCTTAACCGCCCGATGAACCCTCAAGCGCCCTATGTGGGTGTTTCGGCGTTTGCTCATAAAGCGGGCTTGCATGTCTCAGCGATCGCTCGCGCCAAAGATGCGTACGAGCATGTTGCGCCAGAACTTGTCGGCAATGGCACACGCTTTTTAGTTTCGGAGATGGCCGGACGAGCGACAATTTCAATGAAGGCGCAAGAGTTAGGTATTGAAATGGATGGTCCGGCGATTAATCAAGTTCTTGACGACCTCAAGCGACTTGAGTTTGAGGGCTACCACTTTGAAGCAGCCGATGCCTCGCTCGAATTATTAATGCGCCGAGCAACTGGTTGGGATCAATCTTTTTTCAAAGTTGAGTCAATGCGTGTGATCACAGATGAAGCCGCATCAGGAACTTTTACAACTGAGGCGACAGTAAAAGTTTGGATCGGCGAAAATAGAAATGTCTTTACATCCGAAGGCAACGGTCCGGTTAACGCAATTGATACCGCGTTGCGTGAAGCATTGCGAACTAGTTATCCGCAATTAGAGCGCGTGCATCTCACCGACTATAAAGTACGAATTCTTGATTCAGGGTCGGCAACTGGCGCTGTAACGCGAGTGTTAATCGACGCCACAGATGGCGAACGAACTTGGACAACAATCGGAGTATCGGCGAACATCATTGAAGCGTCGTGGCGTGCACTTGAAGAATCTTTGGTCTATGGTCTGCTGCATTTGCAGGCTTGATCTCGTCGCCGACTGATCTAGGATATTTGTCTTATGGCAGCCCCAAAGTTCACACCTGTAGATCCAACCGATCGTCCTCGTTCATATTCTTCGCCAGAACATATTCCGGCACCGTGGCGCAATGATCGCCCCGCTGCAGTCAAAGGTCGCCAGCCAACTGGAAGTCGACTCGGGTTTCAAGGACCAGATCAGGGATACGCATTGAAACTCGCAGAAGGTTTGCGCAAAGAAATAGTTTTGCAACGCGGCGAGTCGGCCGATGATGCAATTCGTGGATCACTTGCAATTGCGTTGCGTCGTGCTTCTAAATATGGTCGCGCTCCAGTCATTCATGATTTAAATATGGCTTTCGGAATCTGGGGTTGGATGCTCGTCAGTCCACCTGCTGATCTTGTTAAGCGTCGACTAGAACTATTCGCAGGTCTCGGAAACGTGGCTCATCATTATTCCGAGACTCGACTTCTTGTCGATCTTGTTCCAGAAAGCACGATGATCATGTCGCAAGAACAAATTAAAACTGGAATGCCAGGCAGTTGGCATGCACTCACTGGAGCGTAGTTTTAATCTGTTTCGGCGTGGGCTTCTAGGTCTTTAAGCGAAACAAATTCAAGAGTCAATGTGTGAGTCGAACGCAAGCGAACCTTTGGCGCTTTCCCGGCTTCAAAAGCTTCTTGCCATCGTGGGGCACATAGGCACCACTGGTCACCAGGTTTAAGACCGACAAAACCGTATTGGGGCATCGGAGTTGAGAGATCGTTACCAACTGATTTTGAATAAGCCAAAAATTCTTCAGTCATCACAGCGCAGACGGTATGTACGCCGGTGTCATCACCACTTGTTTCGCAACATCCCGTTCGATAGAAACCAGTCACGGGGTCAAAGTTGCACGGCTCAATTGGATCACCATAAACATTTGTTTGCTGACTAGTCGACATTAAATTATCTCAATCAGTTTTCAGTTAATCGTCGTTCCGACGAGTCGGCCAATTATGTAGGTGACTCCAACAGCAAGCAACATGATCAAAACTTGGCGCACTGCACTGGTGACTTTTGACCGCTCAGCCTGGTGGCCAATCGCACCACCAGCGATTGCAGCCGCAAAAACGGCAACTGCGACTGATGCATATTTTGCACTGTTGCCACTGCCAAAGATCCATGGCAACACTGGCAACATCGCCCCGCCCAAAAATGTAATCAATGAAACCATTGCAATTTGAATTGGGTTGGGCAAATGATCTGGGTCAAGACCGAATTCTTCGCGGGCGTGAACCATCACGGCACGCTCTGGGTTCTGCATCACTTCTTTTGCAGAAGATGCGGCTTGCTCGGCCGACATTCCGTGTTGGCGATACATTGCCGCAAGTTCAGAAGTTTCTGCTCCTGGATGAAGTTTTAGTTCGCGAAGCTCAAGAGCAATTTCGCGTTCAACTAATTCGTTTTGTGCACTAATTGACACCCATTCACCAGCAGCCATACTCGCAGCACCTGCAACGGCTGCAGCAATACCAGCAAGGCGCACAACACTTGAGTCAACTCCACCAGCAGCAAAACCGATTATCAAAGAGACATTCGAAACTAAGCCATCGCTGAAACCAAAAACTCCGGCGCGCGTTGATCCACCTGCAAGTGCTCGGTGATCTGGATGACCTTCATGCTCTGCTGTTTTGTTTGCCACAGCGACAACGATAGTTCTATCATCGTCAACAACACACACCGAGATAGCCTTAGGACAGATGGCACAGACACCGCGCTACCGATTTGCGCCGTCACCAACGGGATATTTTCATGTTGGAGGTGCGCGTACTGCGCTATATAACTGGATTCTCGCTCTACAAACGAGTGGCGTTTTTGTTTTACGGATTGAAGACACCGATGACTCGCGTAATAATCCGCAGTGGACACAAGGAATTATTGATGCGCTGGCATGGCTCGGCATTGACGGAAGCGATTCACATTTCGAAGGACCCTATTTTCAGTCGGCTAATGCGGCGTTGCACGTGGCAGCGGCCGAAAAACTTTTCGCACAAGGCAAGGCTTACTATTGCGATTTAACGACTGAAGATATTCAAAAACGCGCGAAAGAATCCGGCAAACAATCCGAGCGCCAAGGTTATGACGGTTATTCGCGTGACCGTGGTCTTGGGCCAGGCCCTGGTCATGTTTTACGGTTTCGCGTGCCGCAAGGCAAAACAGTTGTCAAAGATCAAGTTCGAGGTGAAGTCGAATTTGATAATTCGACTATTGAAGACTTTGTTCTTTTGCGTAGCAATGGTTCACCAGTTTTTTTGATTGCCAATGTTGTCGATGACATCAATCAGGGCATCACCCATGTTGTGCGCGCTGAAGAGCACCTGCCAAATGCGCCAAAACAACAGATGATTTGGGATGCGCTGGGATCAACGCCGCCAAGTTGGGCCCATGTGCCCGTGCTTGTCAATGAGCAGCGAAAGAAGCTCTCAAAGCGTCGAGACAAAGTTGCAGTTGAGCAATATCGCGAAGAAGGAATTTTGGCCGATGCGATGAAAAACTATTTGATGACACTGGGTTGGGCGCCAACAGGTGACACCGAGATCGTGCCGTTTCAAAAAATAGTTGACGAGTTTGCACTTGGCAGTGTGAACCACTCGCCGGCGTTTTTTGACATCGTCAAAATGCAGTCGTTTAATGCGGAATACATTCGAGCGATGACGGTTGATGAGTTCATTGCAGCCTGTGAAGTTTGGTTAACGGGCGAGCGTGCACCGTGGAAGCAAGCAGATTATGACGCTAAAGTTTTTGCCGAAATTGCGCCGTTGGTCCAGACGCGAGTGCAGTTGTTGCAAGATGTGCCGAGCATGGTTGATTTCTTGTTCTGTGAGATGCCAGCAATTGACGAAGCTTCGTACGTCAAAGCGTTTTCCGCAGATTGGGCTGGGCCGACGCTTCTCGCAATTCGTGAGGGTTTCAAAAATTGCGAATGGAAAGCCGATTCACTGAAAGCAGTAGTAGAAAAAATTGGCGAAGAGAACTCGTTGAAACTTGGCAAACTACAGGCACCATTGCGAGTCGCAGTTACGGGTCGCAGTGTTGGTCCACCACTTTTCGAACCAATTGAGTTGCTTGGCCGTGATGCAACTATTAAACGAATTGATGCTGTTTTGGCGAAGAAAGTTTCTTAAAACAAATCTCGTTATGAAACTTCGCCGAGTTGTTAAACCTCTCGGTCTGTTCTTGGCGTGTTGTGGTATCTATTTTTTGGTCACACTGTTTCAAGTTTGGAATGTCGGTCGCAGTGATCAGCAGCAACCTGTTGATGCGATTGTCGTGTTAGGTGCAGCACAATACGACGGTCGTCCTTCGCCACAATTGCAGGCGCGACTTGATCATGCATACAAACTATGGAACCTTAATTTGGCACCGTACATTGTGGTTACTGGCGGTAAGCAAACGGGTGACCGTTTCACAGAGGCGCAGGCCGGAAGAAAATTTTTCACTTCACTTGGTGTCAAACGTGACTTAATCATCCAAGAGAATTTGGGCCGATCGACTTATGAGACACTCGTTGAAGTTTCAAGAATTGCCGAAAATGTTCGGATGAAACGCATTCTGATTGTCAGTGATCCATTTCATGAGTTGCGAGCAAAATTGATTGCTCAAGAAGTCGGGCTAGTTGCATTCGTTTCGCCGACTCGGTCTGGTGTCGTGCATGGTTCAACGGCGTTTAAGCACAATATTCAAGAGGCGATCGGCGTCGCAGTTGGTCGCATTGTTGGATTTCGACG
>CAMATY010000026.1 GCA_945861325.1 Ferrithrix thermotolerans DSM 19514 | reverse complement strand
TTCTCGCAATTGATACAACAGAAATGACTTTTCGCACTTTCAAATTGCAGCGGGATCCAAAAAATGCGGTGACATACGAAAATCGCGAGCGGATTCAAGTGCGTGATCTCGAAGGCGCGTGCGCGCCCTGGCTCTCGCACTAGTTAGTTAACTAACTAGTTATATTACGTTCGCTAGTTCACCCGTTCACTAATCCCGTCTAGCCCAGGTCGTATGATTAACTAGTGCGATTTGCGATTGTTGGAGCAGGGTTTTCTGGTGCAGTTGTTGCCCGCGAACTAGCCAACGCAGGATACGAATCTGTTGTTTTTGACGCTCGTGATCATGTCGCGGGCAACTGCCACACTGCTCGCCACGAAACCGGTGTGATGGTGCATACATATGGTCCACATATTTTTCACACGCAGCACGAGCATGTCTGGGAGTACATCAATCGTTTTGGTGAGATGATGCCGTACCGCCACAGAGTCAAGGCAATATCGAACGGCGAGATGTATTCATTGCCAGTCAATCTGACGACGATTAATCAATTTTTCGGCACCGATTTCACGCCGCAACAAGCCGAAGATTTCATCGCCACAAAAGGCGATGCGACGATTACCTCGCCGGTGTCGTTTGAAGATCAAGGCTTGCGATTTGTTGGGCGAGAACTCTACGATGCATTTTTTGCGGGTTACACAGCAAAGCAATGGGGGGTTGATCCACGAGATCTGCCAGCAAGCATTTTGGCGCGACTACCTGTTCGGTTCACAGATGATGACTCATATTTCAATCACCCCTATCAGGCGATTCCAAAAGACGGATATACGCCGATTGTATTAGCAATTTTGGATCATCCAAAGATTTCGGTTCGGTTGAGCACAAGATTCGCGACGAACAACGCGGGCGAATTTGGTGAGTTTGATCATGTGATTTGGACAGGACCGATTGATGCATATTTCAATTACGAATTTGGTCGGCTTGGATATCGCACGCTTGATTTTGTTGCCGAGACAATTGACGGTGACTTCCAAGGTCACCCAGTTGTAAATTATTGCGATGTCGATGTGCCCTACACACGAATCACTGAGCACAAACATTTTGCACCATGGGAGTCACATGATCGCACTGTGGTGTATCACGAGTTTTCACGACTCTGCGAAGACAAAGACACACCGTATTATCCGATTCGTCGAGTCAAAGAAAAACAGCAATTACTCAGCTATGTGCAACTCGCGCGGACTGCAACAGGCGTCACATTCATGGGCAGGCTGGGTACTTACCGCTATTTAGACATGGACGTAACGATTCATGAAGCGCTAGGAGCCTCTCGCGAGATGATTGAATGTTTAGCAAGCAATAAACCGTTGCCCCCGTTCTCAATTGATCCGATGGTGTGAAATGACAAGTTTTTTATTACAACGCTTGGTGCTGCCGCGTACTGAAACCACTGAGCCTCTGCTTTATGTGCGGACACAAGGCGAGGTGATTTTTGGCAACGAGACTGCGCATCTGACGATGGGCGCTGAACTTAGTTTTGACACTTCGTTTGGAGTCTTCGCTGCTGGTCGCTGGAAGCGATTGACAAGTGTCAATGAATTAGAACTGACTGTTGACGCAACTGGCTCGGGGCACATTGAACTTGTTGGTGTTAGTACCAGCCCCAACCGATTTTCGTTGCGTGAAAATATCGTCACTAGTGCAGGAATCTCAGCGAGTGGGAAAACGACTTTAGTCGTGCCTGACTTTGCGAAGTCACATATCGGGAGTTACTTCGTAAGAATTAGTGCCGAGCAATCAGATGTTGTTGTCTCTGGTGGTCAATGGACAACCAACACGACTGTGCCACGTGACGTCAAGTTGAGCCTTTCAATCACAACTTTTAATCGCCAAGATTATGTCAAGCCAACAGTGGCAAAAGTTTTACAGGTGGTTGAAAATGTTGATTCACTGCGCGGCAAAGTGCGAATTTTGGTCGTAGATAATGCACGCAATATTGAATTTGATACCGCACCGAATGCGCCGATTTCAGTAGTGCAAAATCCAAACCTCGGTGGGGCCGGTGGGTTTGCTCGCGGAATCATCTACTTACGTGATGAAGGTTGGTCAACACATGTGCTGTTGATGGATGATGACATCACACTCGAGCCAGAAGCACTTGTACGAACTTTTGGGCTATTTACTTTTGCCCGTGACGCAAATCTTTGCATTCATGGAGCAATGCTCAGCGAAGAACAAGCATGGATGCAGTTTGAGGCCGGTTCAAAATATCGTTGGCGATCGCTCTATCCATTGCGGGCGATTGGCCGCGAAGATGATTTACGCGAACGGAAACTTGCGCTACGCGATGCACGTGAAAAGAAGTTTGCATACACGGCCTGGTGGTATACGGCTTTTCCTATTGCGATAACGCGCGATAACCCGCTGCCGGTTTTCGTACGCGGAGACGATGTTGCGTTCGGCTTGATGCACACTGGCAAACACAGTGTCACTCTGAATGGCGTGATTGTTTGGCACGCCGACTTTGGTCTGAAGAACAATCCGTCTTCGCTATTTTACGAGAAGCGTAATTTCGCAATTATTGATACTTTGGTGTTTGATAATCATCACTGGTGGCATTTGTCGCGAAGATTTATTGCATTGTGTTTTCGCAATCTATTCTCAATGCGTTATGCCAGTGTCGAATATATGATTCGCGGTGTTCGCGCTTACTTGGCTGGTCCTGAAGCCTTGATGGCTACCGATCATTCGGCGTTGCATGACGAACTGCGCAAAGTTACGGAAGAAAAGCCAGGACCACTATCGGCTGATTTGGCCACGGTTGCAATCACCAAACCAAGACCAAAAATTATTCGCTTAGTTGGTTTTGCGCTGGCGATACCTCTTGTAGGTGGCTATATTTTGCCGAAGATATTGCGCCGAGACGTGCTCAGGACTGCGCCAATTGACTCACGCGCTGTGGGTCTTGCAACTCGTTACAACCGTATTTTGTATCGCCATGACCGTTTGCCTGAAGGGTTTTTGGTTGAGCGCGACTCGCGTAGATTTTTTTCATTATTGCGCGAAGTGTGCGTGGTGACAAAAGATATTGTGCTTAACTACCGTCGACTCAAGCGCGAATATAAAGCGGCTTACCCGACTTTGGTTAGCGACGAGTCTTGGCACGCCCGCTTCGCAACCAAATAATTTTTAAGTTATTTGGTTGTCACAACTGCGGCGCTGGCTGCGAGTAGTGAAAGCCAAGTTGTGCGATCAATCACGCCAGTTTGCTTGAGCCCAACGGTCTTTTGAAATTTCTTCAATTGCTTGGCAGTACCAGAGCCGAAGATGCCATCGGCTTTCATTTTTACCGCGAGTACACGGCTCAGAGCAGTTTGTGCCGCAGCCACAGAAGTATGGTTTGATTTCAAGCCCAGTGAGAATGTTGTTGAGTCAATGCCCAACACGGCGAGAACTGCTGCATCTGCGATGCCGTCAATTGGCAGACCTTTGAGCTCCTCTAGTTTTGCCACCGCGGTTGCGGTGCCTTTGCCGAAATTTCCATCTGTAGAAAGTTTTTGTTTCTTCTTGAGACCAAGCGCTGTGTTTAGTGCCTTCTGCAAAGTTGAAACAGGCGCACCACGGTTTCCAGTTATTAAAGGCACGGCAAGTGGCAAAACATTTGAAGCATTAGCCGTGATTAAACCTTGAGCACGAAGTGCATCGAGTTGGTTGCGCAGAAACAATGCAAACTCGGCACGGCCGGTAGTAGTGAGATGCACATCATCACGAAACCAGCGTGATTGAGATGATGCACTACTTGCCGCATTCCAGTCGAGAACCGAAACATTTGGATTCGTTGCTGCCGCCGTAGCGAATGCAGCATTCGACAGAGCATAATTTTGCGATGCTCGTCGTGTTGAAAGATTTATGAACACTATTCGTTGAACATTGCGAGAGTTAAGGGCATTAACTACTTGAGTCACATCACTAGACATTGTGCTGGGGTCATCGTTGTAACCCAGTTGAATCATTGCGATTGTTGGAAACTGTTCTGGGGTTAGAGAATTAATTATCGCAAGTGCATCTGGTGAACCTTTGTCAGGAGTTACGCAAGCTGGTCCAACCATGCATCGATTCAGAATTGCCTGAAAATTTATTGAAGGATACGCGGGTGTGACTGTTGCATTGAATTCTGTGGCGATACTTTCGCCAACAGAGTCTCCGACAAACAGCATTGCACCAACTGCTCCGGCATCTAGTGGCGCACCAAATATTGGCGTTACACCGAACCATGGTGATGGAAGATCAAGTGCGGTGCGAAAACTCCAGCCAGACATTTTTGCAGCGCCAGTCGTGCCCGTGACTGTAACTTCAACTGCATAGCCACCCCAATCTCCGCCTAATCCATCATTGGATGTCGTTACAGATGTGAGAATTCCGATTTGTGGATACTTCGCAACAATTTGCGCCGCAGAAAAACCACGGGACCAAACCATCAATGAACTGTTGGCAGCAAGATCGCCTTGGTCAACTTGCGCTGGAAACGCACCGCCAGCAGTTCGCCCGCCATTTGAAGATGAAAACTCGGCACGAACCGTTTGCCCCTGCGGACTTCGAATAATTATTCCAGCCGTCTCGAGAACTGCTCTATCTGTATTCGCGGTTTCTAAAATCGCTGGTGTGGCATTTACTGCAGTGCGTAAAGCCGCGCCACCATAAACCTGGCAGTCTTGAGTGTCACAAGTTTTAGCCAAACCGGCATAGCGATTTTCGGTAACTGAGTAAGACCGAGCAGCAACAGCCTGCGCGCGCAGAGCATTCATTCCGGCACCACCAGCAGCATCACCCCAACTTGATGGCGATTCGCGCGGCACAACACCGCGAAGATAATCGTCAAGGCGAGCAATGTTGATCGTGCGGTTTTCATTTTTGGTGTTATTCATCGCACGAATTAATCCGCGATAGTAGCGAACTTGGTTGAAACCATTTGCCTTTGGTTCGCATAGTCCAACCATCTCAATCGCTGCACCCGCGGAGTCTTGACTGGCGTTAGTTAAAAATGATGCCTGCCCGCTGAACTCACCGACGAGTACGAAACCCGATGCTTCTGGCACATCAGTTTCAGCGACGCACTTGCGTTCTGCTGAACCCCAAACTTGATAAACGCGTTCAGTGCCCGTCTTTTCGCGGGCAATCATGCTGGTGAAACGTCTGGCTTGATCTGGATCTTCAAGTAAACGCATCGTTCCTGAATCAGAAACGACACCAGTTTGTTTGGCGTTAAGCAAACTCAGCCAAATACTCATTTCTTGGTTCGGTGCTTCAAGAGGTGAACGAGTGTTGCCAGTCGCACCGCCGTAATAGAAGTCAATAATTTGCTCCCATGACCAACCAGATGCAGTCGCCCAGCCGAAAGATCCGTATTGGCTTAAGCCGCGACCGTGACCGAATCCGCGACCATATACGATGATTCCACCTGGCAGTTGTCCGTCAGCGGCGTTTGCTTGATGCAGTGGTGCGACCCCGCCGAAAAATATGGCCAGGCAAATTATGGCGCTAACACGCCGTCTGAAATTGTTTTTGTATCTACGCATAGGGGACTCGATCTTCCTCGCCGGCGAAATACAAGTCTATATCAACCTAAGCAGCGACCTCGGTTGCTTGAAGAGTGTCACGTTGTTGAACGACTACTCCAGCGAGAACAAAACTAATACCAATGAGATCGGTGATACTTGGCACTTGATCTAAGAACAACAAACCGAAAATTGTTGCAGTGACAGGAAGTAATGCAAGCAATAATGAAAATCTACGCACGGGTATTCTTCGCAATGTGAATTGGTCGATGCCATAACCAATTGCGTTGGATAAAATTCCGACTAGAAAACAAGTCGCAAGAATCCATGGCGTACTAAATGCTGGTCCACTTGTTGGAGCACCAAATGGAGCGATAAATATTGCGCCAATTAGTAGTCCAACACCTAGACCAGAGACGCCACGATCGAATCGCGCGACTTTGGCTCCAATGACGATGTACAGAGCCCACATGATTGAAGCCAGAAAAATAAAAAATAGGCCGACTGGTTCGTTACCAAGTTCAATCCCAGAAAGTATCAAGACACCGATTACGGCGCTGATCAACGCGATTGCGTTTCGACTTGTGCGCGTGCGTAATGCAGCAACGGTTATTGGTCCAATAAATTCAATTGCAACACCTTTGCCGAGATCGAGATGCTGAATTGCCAAGTAGAAAAATAAATTCATCAAGGCTGTTGAGATGCCGAACAGACTGACTGAAATTAGTTCGTTCAGAGTCCAGTGTCCGCCGCGACGCAATGTTGGAATAGAAACTGCAATCAATACAAGTGCTGCGCCGATTACGCGAAACCAGGCGACGCTTGCTGGCGCTAAGTCGTCAAATAAACGAACAGCAATTACTGCGCCGCAGTATTGACCGATAGCAGAGACGATGAACAGCGCTTCGGGCGGCGCATCATTTGCAAAACGATTTAATCTGCGTGTTGCGGTTTTTGAACTCAATCGAAAAGATCTGGATCGGTTCGACAGATCTCTTGCCACAGTGGTTGAAACTGCAGCCAACCCGCGGCGGGGTAGCCAGTTAGATCGCGAGTGTAACTCGCCATCTCATGTGGAATTAATTTTGGTGTGCCTGCTGCTTCGGCCATTAGTTGTGCTTGGCAGGTGCGCTCCATTGTGATGAACCAAAACGCTGCTGCATCTACAGTGTCGCTAACAGTGAACAAGCCGTGATTCTGATGAATCGCTGCTTTGCCTTTTGGAAATTTGGCGGCAATTTCTTGACCAGCAGCAAGTTCAACAACAACTGCGCCACCTTGTTCGGTGATCACGGTGTGATCTTCATAAAAATAACACGAGTCTTGAGTAATCGGATCAAGTTTGCGACCAAGAGTTGACCATGACTTGCCGAATGGCGAGTGTGCATGCGCGGCAGCAATTACGTCGGGTCGCGCTTGGTGGATTGCTGCGTGAATACAAAATGCCGCGCGGTTGACGGGCTGCGAGCCGTAAACAACATCGCCACTGTGATTGACGAGCAATAAATCGCTAACGGTCATATAACGAAAACTTTTTGCAAATGGATTCACCCAAAAGTGATCCGGAAACTCTGGGTCGCGCACCGTGATGTGGCCGGCGACACCTTCACCGAAACCGAGACGACCAAAAATTCGCATTGCTCCAGCAAGTTTTTCTTTGCGGTGCCGACGCTCTTGTTCGAATGTTTCAAATTTTTGTGGCCCAAGTTGTGCCACAACTTTTGGTGTCAATTCGATGCCGTCAATTACTTTTTTGGTATCTGCAGATTGTTCGATAATTGCCATGTTTGTAGGTTACGACAATGCAAGCAGCGCCGCATTCACGAGTTGCTCGGGGAGCAGATCGAAAATGCCGTATAACTCGGCGATTGTGCCCGATTGGCCGAATTCGTCAACGCCGACAGGCACCGTGCGTGCCCCGTAAACCGAGCCAAGCCATGCAAGCGAATGACTTGCCGCATCTTGCACCGTGAGAATTGGTAGGCGGCGTTCCGACTCGTGCAACAGCAATCCAAGATGGCCGACATCACGGGTTGTTACTCCGTGACGTGTC
This sequence comes from Ferrithrix thermotolerans DSM 19514, assembly GCA_945861325.1. Classification (GTDB taxonomy): domain Bacteria; phylum Actinomycetota; class Acidimicrobiia; order Acidimicrobiales; family Ilumatobacteraceae; genus BACL27. Next base: position 12,379 of record CAMATY010000026.1, on the reverse strand, counting down.
GCATTTTGTTGAGCGTTGCGCCAGCCACGGTAAATGCGGTCAGGTGAACAAATATCCATCACGACGGCGTTTATGCCTTCCGATTCAAGAAGTTTTGCAGCAGCGAGTGCTTCTGGCACAACACTGCCAGTAGCCGCGATTATTAAATCAGTCGGTTGTGTCGTATCTGTCGGTTGATGGAGTCGGTAGCCCCCCGCTAAAACATCAGCGCGCAACGCTTCTACTCCACGCATGGCCAAAATATTTTCAAACGGCGTTTGATCAATCGGCCGTGTCGAGAGTCTCAAGTACATACTGTCGCCATCTTGTGTTCCGAGGCGTTCAAGACCATTGCAAAGTAACCAGTCAAGTGAGCGTGCGTAACACGGTTCTGCATATGTCATATTCGGAAGTTCCATTCCGAGTGAAGTTGTGACGGTGCTTTGATGCGCACCACCTTCAGGGGCCAGAGTTACACCTGACGGAGTGCCAACCAAAATAAATCGTGCACCGTTGTAGAGCGCATAGATCAGAGCATCTAGTCCGCGACAAACAAACGGATCGTAGACAGTGCCGATTGGTAACAAGTGCTCGCCATGCAGTTCGTGTCCGAGACCGAAAGCATGAAGCGCAAGAAATAAATTCATTTCGCTCAGTCCGAGTTCGACGTGACGACCGTGGGGTCCTTCGTTCCATCGCAATAAACGATCATCACCTAAATAATTTGGCTTCTCATCAGAACTGAACACACCGAATTTGTTGATCCATCCGCCCAAGTTTGTGCTGACACTGACGTCAGGCGAAGTTGTAACCATTCGCTCAGCTACTTCAGGTATCGAACCAAGACCAGTTAGTAGTCGTCCGAAAACTTCTTGTGTTGACATTGGTTTCTTGCCGACCGCAATGCCGACTTCAGTTGGGATATTTAGTCGTGGCCGATTAGAAAGTTTCTTGTTGTTGATGTCGCCACCAACTGCACGGCAGACGCGATCTTCTTCGGTGTCGGTTTTGAATTGATCCCACTCGGTTTCGAGAGTCAAACCGTTGCGCAGTCGCAACTCATCAATTTGAGTTTCTGAGAGTAATGCTGCGTGGTTTAGTGGGTCACCAGCAATTGGCAAACCCCAACCTTTCACTGTGTAAGCGAAGACAACGCTCGGCTTGTCGGCGACCAAATCACACTCACGGTAGGCATCAAGCAACATTTCAATGTCATGACCGCCAAGGTTTTGCACAAGCGGAGCAAGGTTTTCATCACTGATGTCGTTTATGAATGCAACAACTTCTGCTGGTGCCCCGTCTAAAAACTTTTCGCGTAGTGCCGCGCCGTAAACGGCGAACAAACTTTGATATCGCTCATTTGACATGTCGTCAATATATTTTCGAAGTGATTCGCCCCCTGGCTGAGCAAAAGCGGCCTGCAATTTGTGCCCGTACTTGGCTTCAATTACATGCCAGCCAGCATCAGCAAAAAAGCCTGCAAGTTTTTTAATCTTCATGCCAGGTACAACGCGATCAAGACTTTGTCTGTTGGCGTCGACGACCCACATCACATTGCCAAGACCTTGAAGCGATGGATCAGCAATTGCTTCCCAGATATTTCCTTCGTCGAGTTCGGCGTCACCAACCAGTGCGATGAATCTTGCAGTTGGTCGGGGGGTGAAGTGTGCATCAATGTAGCGACGAACCATTGATGCAAAAAGTGGCGCAACTGCACCGAGGCCAACTGAACCAGTTGAGAAGTCGGCGACGTCTGGATCTTTGGTGCGACTCGGGTAACTCTGCAAACCGCCGAGTGTGCGCAGGCGCTTGAGGTACGACTTATCAAGTTCGCCGGTTAAATATTTAATCGCATGAAAAATTGGCGAAGCATGTGGTTTCACTGCGACTTTGTCGTCGCCGTTGAGATGGCCAAACCAAAGTGAAGTCATGATGCTGACGACAGATGCACTGCTGGCCATGTGTCCGCCAACTTTCACATTGAACTCTGCGTCGCGTCCACCTGGTGCTGGTGGTATTTCGCGTTCGCGGTTGGCGTAGTCGACCATTCGCACAGCGAGCCACAGCACTCGTTGTTGAATTCTTTCAAGCACAGCGATGTCTGCGAGATTTTCATGACCGATTGCGTTTTTGTTCATCCGTCAATTATGGCTTATTGTGAAGAGTCTTGGCTAAGTTTCGAGAACTCGCACCACCACAAATGTCGGCACCAGTTGCCCAATATGCGCACGGCGTGCATCTGCCTGCTGGCTGTGAGTTTATTTTTACTTCGGGAGTCGTGCCGACAATGCGTGATGGCAGTGTGCCACAAACAATTAGCGAACAGGCGATTGTCATTTGGCAAAACATTTCACTTATTTTGGCTGAAGGCGCAATGTCAAAATCTGACATTATTTCGGTGACGACATATGTCGTCAATTCGCCAGATCTTGGCGAGCAGTTGAAAATTGTGATGGCGGCACGAGATGAAGCAATGTCTGGTCACCGCGCGGCGAGCACGCTCGTAACAGTTCCTGCACTGGCTCGACCAGAGTGGTTGCTTGAAATCGCAGTGGTCGCAGCGAGGCAGCCAAACTCGTAGCCTTAACCTACGAACCATGGGTACAGATAAAACAACCGATTCTGGAATTGAAGTAGAGGCGCTCTACACCAAAGAATCTCTTGCCGGTTTTGATGAAAGAGTCCTGCTTGGCGTGCCTGGTCAGGCTCCTTACACGCGGGGTGTTTACCCGACGATGCACCGTGATCGACTTTGGACGATGCGTCAGTATGCAGGTTTTGGCACCGCAGCCGACACGAATCAGCGGTTCAAGTTTTTGCTGGATGCTGGTCAGACTGGTTTGTCGTGTGCGTTTGATTTGCCAACACAAATGGGCTACGACAGCGATCACCCGCGTGCCGCAGGCGAAGTCGGCAAAGTTGGCGTGGCGATTGATTCGATTGAAGACATGCGGGTGCTTTTAGCCGATTTGCCGCTGGACAAAGTGACTACATCAATGACGATTAATTCGACGGCGTCAGTATTGTTGCTTCTTTATGAGCTAGTTGCTGAAGAGCGTGGAGTTAAATCAACTGAGATTTCTGGGACTATTCAAAATGATTTGTTGAAAGAATATATTGCACGCGGAACTTATATTTATCCGCCCCGACCATCAATGCGAATCATCACAGATATTTTCGCGTACTGCGCTAAGCATGTTCCGAAATGGAACACGATTTCAATCTCCGGTTATCACATTCGTGAAGCGGGCAGTACTGCAGTGCAAGAACTTGCGTTCACTTTGTCAAACGCGATTGCATATGTGCAGGCGGCAATCGATTCTGGCCTTGATGTGGATGATTTTGGGCCGAGACTTAGTTTTTTTTGGAACGGTCACAACAATTTTTTCGAAGAAGTTGCAAAGTTTCGTGCGAGTCGCCGAATGTGGCACACGATAATGACTAAAAGATTCGGCGCAAAGAACCCCGCCAGCGCATTGATGAGGTTTCATACCCAAACGGGTGGCTCAACTTTGACCGCACAACAGCCGCAAAACAACATTGTTCGTGTTGCCGTACAAAGTATGGCGGCCGTGTTAGGCGGAACACAAAGTTTGCACACCAATGGTTTTGATGAAGCATTGAGTTTGCCAACCGAAGATGCCGCTCGAATTGCTTTGCGCACGCAACAAATCATTGGCTACGAGAGTGGAATCACTGACACGCCTGATCCGCTTGCTGGTTCGTATTACGTCGAGTCGTTGACCAACGAAGTTGAGCGCTTGGCGTGGGAGTACATCGAGCGAATTGAAGCGATGGGTGGGGCTGTTGCGGCGATTGAATCTGGTTTTCAGATGGGTGAGATTGAAGAAGCAGCCTATTCATATACGAAATCAATTGATGACGGTTCGCGAGTGTTGGTTGGTGTAAACAAGTTTGAAGTAGATAACGATGTGCGCCCAGTGCCAACCAAAGTTGATCCAGAACTTGAGCGAAATCAAATTGCAAGGGTGGCGAAATTGCGTGCAACACGAAACCAGAGCGATGTGACTGCAGCGCTTGCAAAATTGAAAGATTCGGCACTTAAAAGCGACAATATTCTGTATCCGATGAAAGACGCATTACGAACTAACGCAACTCTCGGTGAAGTTAGCGATGTGTTGCGTGAAGTCTTCGGCGTTTACCAGACGAGTTAATCAGCTCGTTATATTTGTGATTTTTGCAGGTGGTCGTTCAAGAACTGGCGCTTCGCGCTGCGGGTGCCCGAGATAAATCATCGCCGTGATATGTGTGCCTTGCGGAAACTCACAAAAGTTTGCAACATCGTAGTTGGCGCCTTTTGGGCAACTTGACCAAAAACTTGCAAGACCAAGAGTTGTTGCGCCGAGCAAAATATTTTGGATACCAGCGCTGACTGCGTCGCGATTTTCCTCGGTGCGCAACTGCGTGTCTCCAGGTTCGGTGCCGACGATCAAAATAACTGGAGCGCGTTGAAACTTTGTTCTTGCTTTTGCAACCTTTTCTGGCTTGTCGCCTTCGCGAGCCATTGCATCAGCAGTGCAGTTGCTAAGGCGTGCGCGAGCGTCGCCCGTTACGGCAGCGAACCTCCATGGAAATGTCATCTTGTGATTGGGCGCCCACATCGCAAGCTCACAAAGTTTTTCGAGTGTGCCACTGTCTAGCGCGCGATCTTTGTCGACCATCATGTCGGTGCGCCGTGCCCGAATTAGTTGATGCAATTCTTCAAACTTCATATTGAAAAATCCAATTAGTTTTTGTGAAGGGCCGAGTTGAGGCCACCCCATGAACCTGTGCGTTGAGATGCTTCGACGGCGCCGGTTTGGCTGTTGCGACGGAACAATAAATTATTTGCGCCAGAAAGTTCGCGGGCTTTGACAACTGTTGCGTCGGGAAGTTTGACGAGCGTGCCACCCGTGACGTATAGGCCAGCTTCAATGATGCAATCGTCGCCAAGGCTGATGCCAAGCCCGCTGTTTGCACCAAGCAGACAACGCTTGCCGACACGAATAACTTCTTTTCCGCCGCCAGAAAGCGTGCCCATAATTGAAGCGCCGCCGCCGATGTCAGAGCCGTCGTCAACGACAACGCCAGCAGAGATACGACCTTCAACCATTGAAGTGCCAAGTGTGCCGGCGTTGAAGTTGCAGAAGCCTTCGTGCATCACTGTTGTACCCGCAGCAAGGTGGGCACCGAGTCGCACGCGTGAGGCGTCAGCGATGCGCACTCCAGATGGCACAACATAATCAGTCATTCGCGGAAACTTATCAACTCCGTGAATCGTCAGGTGTTCGCCGTTGCGCCGCAAACTATATGCGACTTCATCAACTGCAGCAATTTCAACTGGGCCGATTGATGTCCATGCGACGTTTGCTAACAGGCCGAAGATTCCGTCAAGGTTCATTGAATTTGGAAGAGCAAGTCGATGCGACATCAAATGCAATCTCAAATATGCATCAGATGCATCTTTTGGTGCGACATTCGTGTCAATTGAAATATTTACTGGCACGAGCCCAACTCCGCGACGCGGATCAGTGTGTGACTGCGGCAAAGACGAGAGAAATTCTTTCGGCGCGCTTTCGCCCCAACCGAGTCGACGGAAAAAAACATCTAATACTGAGTCGTTGGGTGAAACCGTAGCGACACCAACACCCCAAGCCAGTTTTGCAGAGCTCATGAGTCGAACACTTCTGGCCGTAAAGTTGGAAACAAGATCACATCTTTAATGCTGGTGGCTCCGCTGAGCAGCATCACAAGTCGATCAATGCCGATGCCAAGACCGCCAGTGGGTGGCAGACCATATTCAAGAGCACGCAAATAATCTTCGTCGATTGTTCCTGCTTCAAGATTTCCTGCGGCTTTTGATTTTGCTTCTTCTGCAAATCGCTCACGCTGTTCGATCGGATCATTTAGTTCGGTAAAACCATTTGCGAGTTCGTGTGTGCCAACGAACAGCTCAAATCGTTCAGTCAAGAACGGATCGTCTCTGTCGACTCGGGCGAGTGGCGAAATTTCCACCGGATGACCAGTTACAAAAGTTGGTTTAAGCAGTGTCGACTCGGCTTTTTCGGCAAATATTTCTTCAATGATTCGCCCAGATCCCCAACGAGTTTCGGTATGGATGTCGTGTTTCTTTGCGATTGCACGCAACGCATCAACCGGCATTGATGGATGAACTTTTTCGCCCACTGCGTCACTAGCGAGGTCAATCATTCGCACACGACGCCACGGTTTAGCAAGATCAAATTCGGTACCGCGGATATTTACAAATGTTGTGCCGAGTGCATCGCGAGCCGCATTACGAATTAAGACTTCGGTTAAATCCATGACATCGGTGTGATCAGCAAACGCCTGGTACGACTCCATCATTGTGAACTCTGGGTTGTGTCGTGTCGAGACGCCTTCGTTGCGAAACACTCGACCAATTTCAAAGACGCGCTCCATGCCGCCAACGATTAATCGCTTTAGATGAAGCTCGAGCGCAATTCGCAGGTAAAGCTGCATATCAAGTGTGTTGTGATGAGTAACGAACGGTCGAGCATGTGCACCACCAGCCTCCATGTGCAGAACCGGAGTTTCTACTTCGATGTATTCACGCTCGCTAAGAGTGCGTCGGAAACTTGAAATAGTTGCATGGCGAACTTCAAACACTCGCCGCGCTTCGTCGTTGACAATTAAGTCTGCGTAGCGTTGGCGATAACGGGTATCGATGTCAGTTAGCCCGTGAAACTTGTCAGGCAGTGGTCGAAGTGCTTTAGAAAGCAAGGTGACAATCGAGACTTTGACCGACAGTTCGCCTTTGCGAGTCGTCATGATGTTGCCGTGTGCGCCAACCCAGTCTCCGAGATCTAAATTATTGATCGCATCAAATTGTTCGTCGCCGACTACTGACTTTGAAACGAACAACTGAATGTCCGCACTGCGATCGCGAATCGTCACAAATATAAGTTTTCCCTGATCACGCTTGAGCATGATTCGTCCTGCGACAGAAACGAGTTCTTCAGTTTCGTTTCCAGCTTCTAGTGGAGCAAATTTTTCACGCAATTCGCCGAGTGTGTCGGTGCGGTCAAAACGATATGGATATGGGTTGACGCCAGTCGTTCGTAATTCGTCAATAGCCAAAAGTCGGCGAGTGCGCTCAGCGTTAAGCCCGCTGCGATTATCGGCTAGTTCATTAGCTAGTTGATTAGCTAGCTCACTATTTTCGTTACTGTTATCGCTTGTCACTTTGCTCGCTTCACTAAAACTATGTGACTACTACTGTAATTCGTTCAGATGTAGATGGAGAAGCGAATTACCGCTACTCAATCACAATTAGAACATCACCAGCACCGACAGTGTCGCCTGCCTTGCAACTGATTTTCTTTACGGTGCCAGCTTTATCTGCTTGAATCTGATTTTCCATTTTCATGGCTTCAAGCACCAAGACAGGTTCACCTTGTGCCACAACTTGGCCTTCTGACACGAACACCTTTATCACTGTGCCTTGCATCGGTGCCGTGACCGTTCCAGTCGTGGCCGTCGCCGACTGGCTTGAGCCACGCGAGGCAGATCGAGTTTTTGTTGTTGGTGCGCCTGCGCCGGCAAATGGTGGCACCCAAACTTTGACATCAAATCGTTTTCCGTTGACTTCGACAACGGTGTTTTTTTCAACCAGACCATCACTGTTGGCTTGAGTCTCGCCAGTTGTTGATACGACTTTTGTTAAATCCAAAATTTCTTCGACCCATTTTGTCGAATGTTTCGTCGCGGCAAAGTCTGGATGTCGCAAAATCGCAAGGTCAGCAGAAATTGTCGTATGTAGACCTTCGATCTTGGTTTCTTCTAGCGCTCGAATTGTTCGCGCGATCGCGGTCTCGCGGTCTTTGCCCCAAACAATTAACTTTCCAATTAGGTTGTCGTAGTACTGACTGACTGTGTCACCAGATTCGTAGCCACCGTCAAATCGCACACCAAACCCATCGGGTGTCGTAAGTTTCGTGATCGTTCCAGGTGATGGCAAAAACTTGCCCGCTGTTGGGTTCTCGGCATTGATGCGTACTTCTATTGCATGACCACGACGAGCCGCCAAAACTTGCTTTTGCGTCATCGGCAATTTTTCGCCAGATGCAACACGAATTTGCCACTCGACCAAGTCAATTCCGGTGATTAGTTCTGTGACTGGGTGTTCAACTTGCAGACGCGTGTTCATTTCTAAAAAGAAAAACTCTTCGTCTTGATAAATGAATTCAACGGTTCCTGCATTGAAATAGCCCACTGCTTTTGCGGCCTTGACGGCAGCAGCACCCATTTCTTCTTCAACGCCGTCTGGCAACGCTGGTGCTGGGGCTTCTTCGATTAGTTTTTGGTGGCGTCGTTGTGCCGAGCAGTCGCGGGACGAAACCCAAACGACATTGCCGTGAGTGTCACCGACAAGTTGAATTTCAATGTGTCGTGGCCAAGAGAGATATTTTTCAACATAGATTTCGTCGCGTCCGAAAAATGCTTTTGACTCACGCTGCGCAGACTCCATTGCTTGTTGCACGCTCTTTTCGTCGTGCACAACTTTCATTCCGCGTCCGCCACCACCGAAGGCAGCCTTAATTGCAACTGGCCAGCCATGACTCTTGCCGAACGCCAGAATCTCATCGGCGCTTTTGAGAAACTCGGTTGTGCCGGGCACGATTGGCGCGCCACCACGAAGTGCTGCTTTGCGCGAAGAAACTTTGTCTCCCATTTCAACAATCGCTGCTGGTGGTGGCCCGATAAATGCCACGCCCATGTCGGTAATCGTTTTTGCAAAATCAGCATTCTCGCTGAAAAATCCATAACCAGGGTGAACGGCATCGGCGCCACTGCGCTTGATCACGTCAATAATCGCATCGGTTTTTAAGTAACTCTCGGCGGCAGTAGTTCCGCCTAACGCAAAGGCTTCATCGGCAAGACGCACATGTAGCGCGTTGCGATCAAGTTCGCTATAAACGGCGACCGTGGCGATTCCCATCTCTCGAGCGGTGCGGATGACTCTGACTGCGATTTCGCCTCGATTGGCGATAAGGATTTTCTTTAGCACGGGTTACTATTCTCGCTGATGACAAGCACTGATAACAACTGGCCAGAAAATTGGTTTGTGCGCAGGGTGTTAGAGACTGGTAGCACAAATACAGATTTATTTGCCGATGCCCTCGCTGGTGCACCGAGTCACAGTGTTTTAATGGCGGATAATCAGACGGCTGGTCGCGGTCGACTTGACCGAACCTGGGAAGCAAAGCCAGGTACGAATCTTCTGGTGTCACTTTTATTTCGTAGTCAAGCAAACCTTCTAACCTCATGGCCGCGAATTGTTGCTATTGCGGCTGTGCGTGCGTGCGAAGAAATTATTTCGAGCGGTGGGCAATCTCGTGAATCTGAAACGAAAGTTAAATTAAAGTGGCCAAACGATTTGTTGTTAAATGATCTCAAACTCGGTGGAATGCTAAGTGTTAGCGATCCACAAAATTTATTTATTGTTGTTGGAATTGGAATAAATATCGGTTGGGCACCGTCACAGGCTGCTGCGTTGAGCACAGTTGCCAACGGTCAAACTTTGACGCCAGTTACGCTGCTAAGAAACATGCTGTTGGATATATCTCGAATTGAAAAGTTAACTACGGAAGAACAACATCAGCAATATCTTGGATCGCTTGCAACTCTTGGAAGACAAGTTCGCGTCGAATTAATCAATGGTGCCGTGATTATTGGTCAAGCAGTCGACCTTGATGTTGACGGGCGGCTCGTTGTAGTTGAGAACAATGATCAAGCAACACGACACATAATTGATACTGGCGATGTAGTGCACCTGCGCAACTCAGATCACGACTAACTTTGAAATCGCATGCCGCGAACACATAATTCAAACAAAGATACGGATAGCCCAAAATGGTTCAGGGCACTTTTTTTGATGCTGTTGATCAGCACTCTCGGAGCGTTTCAAATTGCTGCTGCGACTAAATCTCAACTAGCAACCGTTCAACGCGACCTTGTGGCAACTTCTGCGTTGTCTTTACTGTCTGAGCCAAGTGCAGGATTTGAGAATTATTTACTGGTCGGTTCAGACTCTCGACAAGGTGTCGATCCCGGTGATCCTGATTTCGCGACAATTGGAAGTGCCAGCGATGTTTCTGGGCGACGCAGTGACACGTTGATGGTTTACCACTACGACTTTGCAACTGGTTCGGGCGCCTTAGTCTCGTTTCCGCGAGATTTGTGGGTCAAGTTGGGTAGTGGCGAAAAAGCCGGTCGAATCAATTCCGCATACCAATTAGGCACAGATGTATTGGTTCGCACAATACAACGAGAGTTTGATATTCCGATTCATCATTATTTGGAAATAAATTTTCAAGGTTTTAAAGGACTAGTTGATGCGATTGGCGGAGTAAAAATTTGTCAGCAGTATCCATCGCGTGACCGACACACAGGGTTTTATATCAAACCTGGTTGTCATAATCTCAATGGAGTCCAGTCACTCGCATTTGCACGCAGTCGTTATTTTGAAACAAAAGTAAATAACAAGTGGCAAATTGATGGGTCATCTGACATTGGTCGCGGCAAACGACAACGCCAGTTCGTCGGAGCAATGTTGAATACAGCGATGAGTCGAATTATTTCTAATCCGTTCTCGGCGTCCAGTGTTTTTGCTGGCGCAACTAATGCGATCATCACCGATCAGAATTTAGATTTAATTGAATTCGCTGCCAAGATGAAACCGGCCGCTAGTGGTGACATCACCAAATATTCGCTCGCGGTCTACAGCAAAGCTGTTGGTGATGAATCGGTATTGCGATTAGATAAGCACTCGGCCCCCGTCTTGGCATTTTTCGGCGGCAGGGGCCCCGCGCCCGCCCCAGGCGAGTAGCTAGCTTTTTGTTGCGCTGGCTTTAGTCACAATTGGCAAAAACTCGGCGGCAGTCACGGGCACGCCGATGTTGTTTCCTTGAACAAAGTCGCATCCCAAAAGCTTCAGTCGTTGCGACTGATCTTGGGTTGTTACCCATTCTGCAACAACTGACATATTCAAAGAGTGAGCAAGTTGAATCACTGAACGAACGATCGGATCGTCGTTGCCTTGTGACCCAATGTCACGAATAAATGTGCCGTCAAGTTTCAAATAGTCAGCAGGAAAGTTGCGCAGATTGACGAGCGACGAGAATCCAGTACCGAAATCATCGATTGCAAGTTTTATGCCGAGTCGTCTCAGCGCATTCAATGTGCGCATCACGCCACCTTTGTCGTCAAGCAAAGTTGATTCGGTGATTTCAAGATCAACTTGGTGGGGCTCAAGTTTGTTGTCACGCAGTGATGCCATCGTCCGCTCGACAAATGTTGCATCGCGAAGTTGTCTTGCCGAAACATTGATGTGAATCACAAATGAACCATCAATTGCCAGGGCGTCTAGCCATTGACGCATATCGCTGCACGCTTGGCGACAAACCCAGTCGCCAATTGGTCCAATGAGGCCAGACTCTTCAGCCAGCGCGAGAAAAACAGGAGGAGTCAGCACGCCCCGGTCTGGATGTTGCCAACGCAGCAATGCTTCGGCCCCAGCAATTCGACCCGTGTGGGTCGAAACAATCGGCTGATATACCAAAAATAGTTGATCAGTTGCCAGTGCTCGTTCAAGTTGTGCACTTAGCGAACTTCGCTCGCGGGCGTTGGCGCTCATCTCTTCGCTATAGATTTCGCAACGACCACGGCCTCGTTGTTTAGCCAGATACATCGCACTGTCGGCGTGGTGCAACAAAGTTACTGCAGCGTCAGCGCTAGACATCTCTTCGAGCAACGAAGCATTCGCCATTGCGATGCCGATGCTTGCACTAGTTGTTATCTCAAAACCTTGCAAAATTTGTTCACCAGTTACGGCAGTCCGCATGCGGTTAGCGACATCCATCGCTACTTGTTCGTCGCCAAGACCATCGCAGAGAATTACAAACTCATCGCCGCCGATGCGCGCCACAACATCAGAAGGTCGAGTTGCGCTGACAAGTCTTTTAGACATATTTACGATTAATTGGTCTCCGACTGAGTGACCGATTGTGTCATTGACATCTTTGAGTTTGTCTAGATCTACAAATAAAACAGTCACACCCCGTTTGAGAGTGCGTGAGCGATCAAGTGCTTCGGCAAGTTTTCGCAGAAATAAAACACGGTTTGGCAGACCAGTAAGTGCATCGTGAGTGGCTTGACGCTGCAGCTCATCTTGTGTTTGTTTTGATTCAGTTATATCTCTGGCGATTGACGAGTAGTGTTCAATTGCCCCTTGCGAGTCTCGAACGATCTGCAAAACAACGTCAAGCGTGCGCATAATTCCATCTGCACTTCGAAACCCAACTTCGCCTTGCCAGCGATTTGATGTTGTGCCGGTGGTGATCTCACGCGGAAGTTGATC
>CAMATY010000025.1 GCA_945861325.1 Ferrithrix thermotolerans DSM 19514 | reverse complement strand
TCGTTTTTGTAGCGTCGCAACTATAAATATTCATTGTTTCTCCGTTTAATAATAATAGTTATTTCTTTTTCGGTTTTAATTTCGGTTTATTTTGTTCATCACTGGCAGCAAAAAAATGTCCTAGGCGGTCGCGCTTTGTCGCTAAATACGAAGCGTTCTCAGGAGTGCTTTCGGTAACGATCGAAACTCGCTCAACGACGCTCAATCCGTATCCAGCGATGCCACCATATTTTGCAGGATTATTTGTCATCAGCCGCAACTCGCGCGCGCCAAGGTCAGCCAAAATTTGTGCACCGATTCCGTATTCGCGACTGTCAACCGGCAAACCAAGTTCAAGATTCGCATCAACTGTGTCGAGCCCTGCATCTTGCAACGAATACGCACGAATTTTATGGCCAATGCCGATGCCGCGACCCTCGTGTCCGCGCAGATAAACAACAACGCCGCGACCTTGGGTTTGCACAGCCTGCATTGCAGTTGCGAGTTGTGGCCCGCAATCACAACGACGACTGCCGAACACATCGCCGGTTAGACACTCACTATGCACGCGTGTCAGAACTGGCGCGCCGCTTGCTATATCGCCGAGGACAAATGCCAGATGCTCAATGCCATCAATTGTGTTGCGGTACGCCACGCAATCAAAGTTGCCCCACTCGGTTGGCACATTTGCCGAACCCATGCGCTCGACGAGTCGTTCGTTGTGACGACGATATTCAATCAACTGCGCAATTGATGAGATCAATAAACCGTGTTGCTTTGCGAAAGTTTTAAGTTCAGGTACGCGAGACATTGTGCCGTCGTCATTTTGAATTTCGCAGATCACACCAGCTGGTTCGCAACCGGCCAATCGCGCTAAGTCAACAGCGGCTTCGGTATGGCCTGCTCGCTTAAGAACCCCACCATCGCGGGCGCGCAATGGAAATATATGTCCCGGTCGAGCAAATGCACTATGAATAACTTTTGGATCAGCAAGTCCGCGCAATGTCGCCGCGCGGTCAGCCGCCGAGATACCAGTCGTTGTACCGTCCATTAAATCAACCGAGATCGTGAATGCAGTGCGATGACTTTCGGTGTTGTTGTCAACCATCATCGGCAAACGCAATTCATCACAGCGCTCACCAGTTAGTGGTGCGACAACAACTCCAGAAGTGTGACGAACCATAAATGCAAGTTTTTCTGCAGTGGCAAACTGCGCTGCCATTATTAGGTCACCTTCGTTTTCGCGATCTTCGTCGTCAACAATCACGACCATCTCGCCACGGGCGATTGCGGCAATAATTTGCTCAGTCTCGGCAAATTCTGCATCGTGGATTGGCTTATCAGTTGACTGGTTCATTCTTTATTCTCCTGTGCTTTGAGATTTGGTTCAATAATTATTTCTAGATCGTCACCAAGTTGTTGCGTTGAAACGATGCGACCACGCCACAACTCAGACATAGTCGTGATGCCGTTGCCTTCAAACACGCCGAGCCCGTCGTTACCGCCACTAAATGCGGGTGCAAGATGCAACACATACTGATTAACCAACCCTTCACGGTGAAACGACGCAGCCACAGTCGGCCCGCCTTCGACAAGTAGCTGCAGCACATCTTGCTTGCCAAGTTCATCGAGCAAGTCAACTAGCGAACCAGTCCATTGTGTGCACGGATTAATTCGCGCCTCGTTCGAGATTTCACCGAGCACAATTCGTCTTGGTGAGTCGCCTTCAACATCACGAACTGTGAGTTGTGGGTCATCGGCGCGAACCGTGCCAGCACCAACAACAACCGCATCGCTTTGAGCACGCAAAACTTGCACGCGACGGCGCGCAGTTTCGCCAGTGATCCACATACTTGTGCCATCAGCAGCAGCAGTGCGACCGTCAAGTGTTGTCGCCATTTTTAAAACCACAAAAGGTCGTTTTGTTTTTCGGTGATGAATATATGGTGCGAGTTGCTCGGTAACTTGATCGGCCAGAACACCAAGTTCAACTGTGATGCCGGCCTCGCGTAGTCGTGCGATTCCACGGCCAGAAACTTTTTCATCGGGGTCAACGATGCCGACAACACACCGCGTGATGCCTGCGTCAATAATTGCTTGCGTGCATGGGCCGGTTCGACCTGTGTGATCGCACGGTTCAAGTGTCGTATATATAGTCGCGCCAACTGTAAGTTTTCCGGCAGCGCGAATCGCCAAAATTTCTGCGTGTGGGCCACCGACGCGACTGGTTGATCCGTCAAAAATTTCGCCAGACTGTGGGACGATGACTACGCCAACCCATGGGTTCGGTCGCGAAATAAGGCGCGCGCGATCGGCTGCGGTGATCGCAATTTGCATCGCCTGTAGATCGTTCACTGTTCGTCTCTTTCGTCGGCGAACGACGTGCAGGGTCAGCGAACGACGAGTCGCACACTGCGCATACGAGGCGCGCACGACTCAATCGCTTCTTGCTTCCATCCGGACTTTAACCGTCGGCCCTGGAGTCACACCAGATCAGTCTCACGATTTCTCGTGAGAGTCGCGGGCTATACCGCCGATAGGGAATCACACCCAACCCTGCAAGAAGTTCTTTTATTTAGTTGTATTCGTGTTCTTAACTTGTAGTTCTAGGATATTGGCAGGTCGAGCACAGTTCCACTATGTGAGTCTGGGTGCCTACCTGACTTTGATTCGGCACTTGATTCGGCAAGCCCAATTGCAACTATTGATCCAAGTACCATCACGGTTCCGAGAATCTGAATTACGGTTACTGATTCGCTCATCAGAAGCACGCCAATTGAAATTGTTACGACTGCTTCGAATGTTTCAACCATTGATGTGACGCCTGGACCGATGCGCTTGATGCCCGCAAAAAATAATGCTGTCGCAACAATTGTGATAAGAAAAGCCATCGCGAGAACCAATATCCAGCCTTGTGAATTGACCGGAAATTCTGGGTCGAGTGAACTTGGCCCGACTAGAGAAACTAAAACGAATGCCGATGCTGCGCCTGTGAGTGCAATCGTCAACATCGTTAGTGGGTCTGCTTTTTTCGAAATACTTCCGGCGGCTACGACATAAATTGCATGAGTTATTGCTGATAGAAGTGTCATCAAGATGCCGCGCAAGTTTCCGTTGCCAACTTGCCCAGCGGTTAGCCACACGCCCGTCAGCGTTGTGAAAAGGCAGATCGTGATCACGAGGTTTGGTTTGTGCTTGTAGATCATCCACGAAAGAAGTACAGCGATCGCAGGGTAAATATAAAAAATTACCACCACTAAACCTGAATCAAGATCGTGCAATGCGATGAAGTAGAGAAGCGGCGAAATAAAAAATCCGTATGCACCGAGCAAAAATATTTTAATTGCATCATTTGC
This sequence comes from Ferrithrix thermotolerans DSM 19514, assembly GCA_945861325.1. Classification (GTDB taxonomy): domain Bacteria; phylum Actinomycetota; class Acidimicrobiia; order Acidimicrobiales; family Ilumatobacteraceae; genus BACL27. Next base: position 16,645 of record CAMATY010000025.1, on the reverse strand, counting down.
GTTTGGCCATTTCACACCACGCATATGAATGAGGCGAACTGCGAGCAAGATTGCAGCTGAAATAACAAAACGTGCTGTAAGAAAGCCCATCGGATTGGCACCGTTACGTTCGAGATTTTTGGCAAACCACGGACCAGTTCCGTATCCTGCCCCGGCGAGCATTACAAAAATCACTCCGAAAAGTCTCGGCCTCGCACTTAGCGCATTTCGAAATTTTGTTCTCATGACTGTGGCTTTTGTTTTCTAATTCCGCGCACCACACCGGTGCCGATTACTCCGAGCCCGAGCATCATCAAACCAAAAACTGTGTACTGCAGAGCGCCACCACGGTCACCGGCATCTTCGGGTTCTTTGCCACATCCGGGCCTTGGCAGTAGACCAATGCACTGTGACGGTTCGTTTTCGAGATCGTACATTGCAGGAATACTCGTGTCGCTAGTGCTTGCGTTGCTAGTGCTCGTGTCTGTCGTGCTCGTGTCGCTAGCCAGAGCCTGCCCGCTGAAAGAAAGCATCATCACTAGAACTACAAACATCTTTGGCAGCATTTTCATCCATTCATCGTGCCACCTCGCAACGAGTTTGCAACAAATATGAACTAAAGTTGAGGCTGATTATGGCATTGAACACACAAGCACAATCAAACCAATCTCAGGTCGTGCTGGTCGTTGATTTCGGCGCACAATATGCGCAATTAATTGCACGCCGTGTGCGTGATGCCAAGGTTTATTCAGAGATCGTGTCGCATCGGATAACAGCAAGTGAACTTAAGGCACGCAATCCCGCGGCAATTATTTTGTCTGGTGGACCAAAAAGTGTGCATGTTGATGGAGCGCCGATGCTTGATCCGGCGATATACGAACTTGGTGTGCCAATTTTTGGAATTTGCTATGGCACACAATTGATCGCCCAACAACTTGGTGGAGTTGTTACGCGCGGCGGCAAAGGCGAATATGGTCGCACAAGTTTGCAGCGGATCGCTGGTTCATCCTCAACTTTGTTAATTGACAGTATTCATAGCGAACTAAGTGTTTGGATGAGTCACTTTGATGCCGTCACGCAAACACCCGGTGGTTTTGTCGCCACTGCTTCAACGCCTGACGCACCGATGGCGGTGATTGAGTGTGCGGCGAAAAAGATTTGGGGAGTGCAGTTTCATCCAGAAGTGATGCACACGCAACAGGGCACAGAAATTTTGCGGCAATTTATTTATAATCTTGCAGGCTGCAAACCTTCGTGGACAATGGAGTCGATAATTGAGACACAAGTTCGTGAAATCCGTGAGCGTGTGGGCAATGAGCGAGTTGTTTGTGGACTATCTGGCGGTGTTGATTCGGCGGTTGCTGCCACATTGGTACATCAAGCGATTGGCAAGCAACTTACATGTATATATGTAGACACTGGTTTAATGCGCAAAAACGAGAGTGCACAAATCGTCGAAACCTTTCACCGAGTGATGGGTATTGAACTAATTCATGTTGATGCTGGCTCGCGATTTTTTGATCGGCTTGCTGGTGTCACTGAGCCAGAAGAAAAACGCAAAGCAATTGGTGAGTTGTTCGTCAGGATATTTGAAGAAAATACGGGTGGCTTGACCGATGCAAAATTTTTGGTGCAAGGAACGCTTTATCCAGATGTGATTGAGAGTGGTGGTCAAGATGGCACCGCATGTGTGATTAAAAGTCATCACAATGTGGGTGGTTTGCCAGAAGATATGACGCTCAAACTCGTTGAGCCACTGCGTGCACTTTTCAAAGATGAGGTGCGTGCACTTGGTTCGCAGTTGGGTTTGCCAGATGAGATTATTTGGCGCCAACCGTTTCCTGGTCCTGGTTTGGGTGTACGAATTATTGGTGAAGTCACGCCTGACAAGGTTGCGATTTTACAGAACGCCGATTTGATAGTTCGCGAAGAAATTCGTAGTGCTGGTCTCGAGCGTGAAATTTGGCAAGCGTTTGCTGTTCTGGCAGACATCAGATCAGTTGGTGTGATGGGCGACGAGCGCACATATGGTCGGCCGATAATTATTCGCGCCGTAACTAGCGAAGATGCGATGACGGCAGATTGGGCGCGCTTGCCGTATGACTTGCTTGAGAAAATGTCGTCACGAATAATTAACGAAGTGGCTGGCATCAACCGCATCGTTTACGACGTCACTTCAAAACCCCCTGGCACAATCGAGTGGGAGTAGAAATAAATCTTTTGCTAATTTCGTGCGCTAATTTCGTGCGCTAATTCCAGGTTTAAAGTCACGGTTTTCTCGTGATTACAGGCATCGGCATGAGCCATTAGACTAGAAGGATCATGACCCGCAACGCCATTGGGCGTTTTCGTAGGACGGTGTCACCGCTAATTGGTGCCATCTGTTGCATTTCACTGGTTACCGGGTTGGTTCCTGCCTCGGCCCACGCTGCTGGTCTTGGTGCGCCAGAAGCCAGGCTGCCCCAGACTTCCGATGATAAACAGCGTGAAGTCAATGCGATCCTTGACGAATTAGAACGCCTTGCCGAGGCGATGGACAATCTGGCTGAAGACTACGCCGGCGCGGTTAATGACGGGCTTGAACTGGATAAAGAAATCGCAGCCACCGAGGGTCGAATCAAAGCCAAAGAAGTTGAACTTGGGGCGATGCAGGCACAACTGCAAAATGTCGCGTTAAAAACCTTCGTCGGCAGTTCAATTTCAAATAGTCTGGCCAGCATTTTAAGTTCGACTGGCACACTTTCTGACGCAGTGCGTAAATCGTATTTAACTTCGGTTGCATTGAACACTGGTGTTAGCGGACTCGACGCATTGCAAGGCGTGATAGAAGATATCGCCCGCGAACGCAAGCAACTTGAAAGCCAACGCACTCGTTCTGGTGGCATCGCCGACTATGCAAAGAAACGCTTAGCGGCAGCCAAGACAAGCGAAGCGGCGTATACCGCTCGCGAACAACAAGCATTGCGTGATCTCGGTGACCTATTGCGCGGCGAACAGAGTAAGCGTGCTACTGCCGCTCTCGCAGAAGCCGCACGAATCGCAGAGTCGTTCTCGAAAATAAAAGTTTCAAATGTGTCTGCCCCGTCTTCATCGGCCGGTATTGCAGTTAAAGCTGCGCTTTCTCAACTGGGTGTGCGTTATGTATTTGGTGCGCTGTCACCTGGTGAAGCGTTTGACTGTTCTGGTCTGATGGCCTATGCGTGGAGTAAAGCTGGTGTGAGTATTCCAAGATCATCGCGCTCGCAATATAACGGATTGACGCGTGTTCCAACTTCTGCGGCACAACCTGGAGATTTAATTTTCTCTTACAATCCGGTGAGTCATGTCGCGATGTATCTCGGAGGTGGACAAGTAGTTGCTGCACCACGAACCGGCGATGTCGTCAAGGTTTACGGTGTGAATTGGTCAAAAGTTACTGGTGTTGGTCGGCCCAAGTAATAGCGAATTAGGAAAATTGTAAAATAGATGATCGGCTGGTCGCGCTCTGAATTTTCTGTGGGCAAGATCACCCACGAAACTTTTCGCAAAGGATCTGGGCCTGGCGTAATTATCGTTCATGAAATACCTGGCATTACACCAGCAGTTGAAAAATTTGCAAACGAAGTTGTTGCTGCTGGGTTTACCGTTGTCATGCCATTGCTTGTTGGCGCAACTGATAAATCTCCAAGCCGCAATTATCTTGCATCGTCGATGATCAAAATCTGCATCTCTAGAGAGTTCACAACAATGGCCGTAGGTCAAACTTCACCGGTCATTGCTTGGCTTAGGGCACTAGCCAAACAACTTCACGACGAACTCGGTGGCATCGGTGTCGGCGCGATTGGCATGTGCTTTAGTGGTGGTTTCGCTCTCGGGATGATGGTTGATGGCGCAGTTGTCGCCCCGGTGCTCTCACAGCCGTCACTTCCGTTTGCTTTTGGCGTCAAGCGCTCAGCAGATTTAAATCTTTCGCCGCAAGACGCAAAGCGAGTCGCACAGCGCGCTGCAGACGGCTGCCAAGTACTCGGTTTGCGTTTTGCTGGCGACAAACTTGTTGGCACGCGATTTGCAGAACTTCATAAATTGCTTGGTGATGCGTTTATTGCTGTTGAGTTTGAATCAACAAAAAAATCAGATCACGCAGTACTCACCGAACAACTACAAGAACTTGGTGTGCAACGCGTAATAGATTTCTTAAAATTAAAACTTTTTTAACACGCGCACTTTAAATTTCGGGTCTTTGAAAGACTTCAATGCCGCAACTAGGTTGCCGTGATTAATAATTAAGTGTCGCGCTAGTCGACCTTTGGATGCTTTGGCATCGTGGCCACCAGCGGTGCCCGATTTTGTTGCAAGGTCAATTCTGAAATATGCATCAAGCAGTTTTTGATCAGCAACGAAAGCCGCCGAGTGCTCTTGGGGGAGTAGATCAATAATGACACCTCCAGCGCAATACTTATTTAGCGCAAGTGAAATTGTTTCGCGCCACCAAGTTGAGAGTTTGCCCATTGGCTTAAGTGACGCACTAATTTTTAGCCGATAGTCGGGTATCGCATCACTCGCAGTAACGAGCCCTAGTAAACCTGAGACAACGATGATATTTTTGTCGGTAAATTTTTGTTGTGCGCTCGTTAACGACGCAAGATCTAAGTGATCCCACACGACGCCGGTGTATCGCTCGCGAGCGGGCAAGGTCTTTGCTCCGCGCAAAGCAAGATTGGCTTGTTGGGCTCGCAACAGATGTGGGCCAGACACACCGAGTAGTTTTTGTGAGCCACCGTTTTCCATCCGCAAAGCAGAGATAATCTCGGCGCGTTGTTTTGCCAACGCCTTGCCAAATGTGCCGTCAGTCTCTTTAAATTTCGTGCTAGTCGTGCCAGAAATAGCTTTGCCTTCGGATGGCGGTAACAAAATAAAAAGATTTTCGTTACTAGTCACGCCACACGATTCTGCTTGATTTGCCGGCGCAATAAGCGCATACGCTGCGCCTAGTCTGCAGGGGTAGTGACAGAGCACAAACCCAATATTTCTCTAGACATTGCGTCATTGAACCCAGACCAGCAAGACGCCGTTTTGCACCCGAGTGGGCCGTTGCTGGTGATTGCTGGCGCCGGTTCGGGCAAGACCCGCGTATTGACGCACCGCGTGGCACATCTGATTAGCCAGGGCACGCACCCGATGCGAATCTTGGCGATCACGTTTACCAATAAAGCAGCCGGTGAGATGCGCGAGCGCATCGAAGCGCTAGTCGGAAGAGTCGCCGAACGAATGTGGGTCAGCACATTTCACGCTGCGTGTGTACGAATTTTACGAATGCAGGCCGAGCAGATTGGGTTTCCGAAGACTTTCTCAATTTACGATCAATCAGATTCGCAGCGACTGATTGGCTATGTAATTCGTGACATGGGGCTCGACGCAAAAAGATTTCCCGCGCGCGGTGTGCAGGCGCGAATCAGTTTATGGAAAAACGAATTATTATCGCCTTTTGATGCTGCCGCGCAAGCCGAAAATGTATTTGATACAAAATACGCCGAGGTTTATCGCGAATACAAAAATCGTTTAATGCGAGCTGGCGCAATGGATTTTGATGATTTGCTGTTTAATACGGTGCAACTATTTCGTCAGCACAAAGATGTTTTGGCACAATATCAACAGCGGTTCGAGCATATTTTGATTGACGAATATCAAGACACGAATATGGCGCAAAACGAAATCGTGCTCAAGCTTGCATCTGCTGATGATGTCAATGCACAACACAATGTGTGCGTTGTGGGTGATACAGATCAATCTGTATATCGTTTTCGCGGCGCCGACTTCAGAAACATCTTGCAATTTGAAACGGCGTTTCCTGAAGTCACTGTTGTCGTGTTGGCGCAGAACTATCGCAGCACGCAGACGATTTTAGATGCCGCTAACGCAGTTATAACAAATAACGCAGAGCGCAAACCCAAAGAACTGTGGACAGAACTGGGCAAGGGCGACCGTGTCGTGCGTTTTTATGCCGATGATGAGTATCACGAAGCAAACTGGTCGATTTCGCAACTTAAACAAATGCACGAGACCGACGCGCGTCAATGGCGTGAGATGGCGGTGTTTTATCGCACCAATGCGCAAAGCCGTGTGCTTGAAGAGAGTTTGATGCAGTCCGGCGTGCCGTATAAGGTCATCGGCGGCACGCGGTTCTATGACCGTCGCGAAGTCAAAGATGCGCTCGCATATATTCGTTGTGCGGCCAACCCGCTTGACGAAGTCAGCCTTAAGCGCATTTTAAATGTGCCGAAGCGTGGCATCGGCGACACAACAGTCGATCGAATCGATGCGTTTGCCGCAAGTCAGCAAGTTTCTTTTGCATTGGCGTTGCGTCGTGCAACTGAGGCTGGTGTTGGTGGCGTTGGGGCTAAAGGCATTGCGGCGTTCGTTGCATTAATCGACGATCTCGAGTCGCGACTTGGTCAAGGGCCAGGGCCTGTATTGCGCCACGCACTTGAGGCCAGCGGTTATTTCAAAGAACTTGAAACCGAAGACACGGTTGAGTCGGCAGGTCGACACGAGAACCTATTAGAACTAATCGGTAGTGCCAGTGAGTTCACACAAGTTGACGAGTTTCTAGAGCAGGTTGCGCTCGTTGCAGACACTGATCAAATTGATTCTGACAATCATGTGACACTGATGACTCTGCATGCCGCCAAAGGTCTTGAGTTTCCGGTTGTATTCATCGTCGGAATGGAAGAGGGAATCTTCCCTCATAGTCGTGCTTTGACAGATCAAGACGAACTCGAAGAGGAGCGTCGTTTGGCATATGTCGGCATAACTCGGGCCAAAGAGCGATTATTTTTATCGCACGCCTGGAGTCGCAATTTATATGGCTCAAAGCAATACAACCCGCCGTCGCGGTTTCTAGATGAGATACCTAGTGAGTTGTTGCAACGCGAAGGCAGTATCGATTCTGGCGCCGATCAAGGTCGCGGCGGGTTTCGACCGAACGCAGATCAAAGTAGTGGTCAACGAATCGAGTGGACACGGGCGACGATCCCGAAATATCGTCGCGACGGCGATGCAGTTGGCGATTTAACGAACGCAAATGCGGGCCTGAAAGTTGGTGACGATGTCGAACACCCATCTTTTGGCGAAGGTGTGATCATCAATATTCGTGGCTCTGGCGAATCGGCTGAAGCGACAATTGAGTTCGCCAAGCACGGCGCCAAACATCTGGCTTTGACTTGGGCTCCGTTAAAAAAAATAACTGGTTAATTAATTCTCTAGCCAGCGCGCAAATCAATTAATAGCGTTTTAAGATTTTCGACAATTGGTCTCACATCAAGTGGCAGTTTCAACTGATCAACGGTGAGTGTTCGTCCTTCGCAGTCCTTAAATACCCGCGACTTTTTGAGATGTTCAACTAGACAAGTCTCCGTTCGATCTGCTGGGTAGGCGTAGTAGACCTGCCAACCCTTCGCTGGGTTAGTGCCTGTGTGGTCAATCACGATCGAACGCTTGCCAGTTGCGTCGCGCAAGTCTGGATACAAAATTGGGCCATCTTGGTCGATGCTTTTGGCGACATCTTTTACTTCCCCAATTTCGAAAGTCTGCGGAAGCGTTTCTGGTCGGCTCTGGCGATTGTTGGTTGACGTGCTGGCCAAGATCCAGGTCACGCCAAAAAGCAGTGCAAATCCGAGGATTCCAGCGACTATTGGCATTACTGCACGAGCAATTGGCGATGTGAATTCGATACGGCGCATGTCGTAAGGTTAATAAGTCGTGAAACGAAATTATCGAGTCGTCGTTGCAAAACCTGGCCTAGATGGTCATGATCGGGGTGCCAAAACGATCACCCGGGCTCTGCGGGATCACGGATTTGAGGTCATTTACACCGGTTTACACCAAACCCCCGAGCAGATCGCCGAAACCGTGCTACAAGAAGATGCTGATGCAATCGGTCTGTCATTGCTTTCAGGGGCCCACTTGACTTTGTTTCCTCGTGTGATGGAAGAATTGCGAACCCGAAAACTTGGCGATGTATTAATTTTCGGCGGTGGTGTTATTCCACTTGAAGACATAGTCACGCTCAAACAACAGGGTGTTGGTGAAATTTTCGGACCTGGTTCGTCGCTTGGCGATATCGCAAAATGGTTAGAGTTGGCGCTTGACTCAAGCACCAATTAGGCAAAATTAAAAAAGGAAATTCGTGGATTTATTTGAATATCAAGGAAAGCAATATTTCGCGCGTTACGACATCGCCGTATCTGCAGGTGGTGTTGCGCTGACTGTTGACGAGGCAGTGAAACAAGCCGAACTGGCGCAATATCCAGTTGTAATTAAAGCCCAAGTGCAAGTCGGCGGTCGCGGCAAAGCCGGTGGAATCAAATTAGCCAACAACGCAGAAGAAGTTCGCATGCACGCAACCAATATCTTGGGCATGGAGATCAAAGGACATGTTGTCAAACGGATCTGGGTTGAACACGCATCAGATATCGCCGAAGAATATTACGCATCGTTCACACTTGACCGCTCTGCCAAGCGACATCTGCTGATGCTCTCAGCACAAGGTGGAGTCGAGATCGAGCAAGTTGCAGTTACCGACCCAACTGCAATCGTCAAGTTATATGTCAACCCGATTGAAGGCTTGAGTCTTGAAACTGCTCGACGCGCAGTTGTCGACGCGCGAATTTCGCAAAAAGCAATCGACGGCGTTGCGGCGATGCTCGTCAAACTCTATGAGTGCTTCAAAAAAGGTGATTGCGATCTGGCTGAAATTAATCCACTGATTTTGAAACCAAACGGCGAAGTGCATGCACTTGATGCCAAAGTGACACTCGACGACAACGCAGCGTTTAGACATCCAGAGTGGGATGAATACCGAGCCACAGAAGAACTTGACGAGCGAGAGAAACTTGCCCGCGAAAAGAATCTGCAATACATCGGTCTTGATGGCACAGTCGGAATCATTGCCAATGGCGCAGGTTTGGCGATGAGCACGCTTGATGTTGTCAATCAAGTCGGCGGTAAAGCCGCAAACTTTTTAGATATCGGTGGTGGCGCAAATGCAGAACTGATGACGGCTGCGCTAGAGGTGATCAACTCAGATACAAAAGTGAAAAGTATTTTTATTAATATTTTTGGTGGCATCACGCGCGGTGACGAAGTCGCTAAAGGCATCGTCGAAGCGATGAAACGCGTCAAACTGCGTGCACCGATCGTGATTCGCCTGGACGGCACAAACGCCATCGAAGGCCGCGCGATCATTGCAAATGCTGGCATTGACGAGTCACAGTTAATGTCGCGCTCAACAATGCTTGAGGCTGCTCGCGTTGCAGTCGACCTCGCGAGAAAGAACTAGCAACATGGCAATTTTTGTCAACGAAAACACAAAAGTTTTAGTGCAAGGTCTAACTGGGGGTCAAGGACGGTTTCATGGTTTACGCAATCGTGATTACGGCACGCAAGTCGTCGCAGGTGTAACCCCAGGTAAAGCCGGTCAAGATGTTGAAGGTATACCTATATATGACAGCGTTGACGCAGCCGTCGCAGCAACGCAAGCAACCGCATCGTTCATCGCCGTGCCGCCGAAGGCTGCGCCCGCAGCAATTCTTGAAGCCGCTCGCGCCGGGATCGGTTTCATCGTTTGCATTACCGAAGGCGTGCCAGCCCAAGACGAAGCGCGAGTGTTTGCAACTTTGCAACGCGATTTTCCAAAGACACGGTTACTTGGGCCGAACTGCCCTGGCATTATTAGCCCAGGTAAATGCAATATTGGTATCACCGCGGGAGAGATCGCAGCGCTACCAACCAAGACTGGACCAAATGTTGGCATTGTTTCGCGTTCGGGCACACTTACTTATCAAGCGCTATACGAACTAAAACAGTTAAATATTGGTGTGTCAACTTGTGTTGGCATTGGTGGCGATCCGGTGCCCGGTACTTCGTTCGTTGATTGTCTGGCCGAGTTTCAATCTGATCCAGAGACGCACGCAATAATTATGATCGGAGAAATTGGTGGCACTGCCGAAGAAGAAGCTGCAGAGTTCATTACGAATCATGTGACAAAGCCGATGAGTGCATATATCGCAGGTGTCACAGCACCCGCTGGCAAAAAAATGGGTCACGCTGGAGCGATTGTCTCGGGCGGCAAAGGCACCGCGCAAGGCAAGATGGATGCGTTGCGAAATGCTGGTGTGATGATCGGGTTGAATCCAACTGAGGCTTGTGAATTGATGTCTCAAATAGTTTTGGCACTTTAGACCTGCGTTCGCCAAGCAGTTATTCGTCTAGAATTTAGAGTCGCTAATAAGCAGTAACTGATGAACAAACGCCCCGAACTCTTGACATATATTCCATCGCTAGATGGCATTCGTGCCCTTTCGGTGATCGCGGTGATTATCTATCACGCCAACAAACTTTGGTTGCCTGGCGGGTTTCTTGGCGTTGAAGTTTTCTTTGTGATCAGTGGATATTTAATCACGCTGTTGCTTCTCGCCGAGAACGAAAGAAATGGTTCAGTTAATTTGACGCAATTCTGGATGCGTCGGGCAAGACGGTTGCTGCCTGCGCTTTGGGCGGTGTTGATCGGAGTCGTCGTGTTCGCCTCGTTGTTTCAACGAGAAATGCTTGGCACTCTGCGCGGTGATGTTATTGCCGCCGTGCTGTACGGCTTCAATTGGTTTCAAATTTGGGGTGGAACAAGTTATTTTACTTCGTTCGAATTTGTACCGTTACGTCATTTGTGGTCGCTTGCAGTTGAAGAACAGTTCTATTTAGTCTGGCCACTTGTGATGTTGATCGTCACCAAACTCGGTAAACGCAAATTGCCAGGGGTCGGTCTTTTGTTCTTTGGTCTGTCGGTCGCTGTGGCTATCTATATGGCAGTGACATATCGGTCGGGCACAATTTCGACAATCGACCAAACTCCACAACAATTCATGTCGCTGTTTGGTCACTCTGTTTCGCGCATTGATTTTTTGTTTCTCGGCACGCTTTCGCGTTCGGGCGGTCTGCTGCTCGGGGCTGCACTGGCAATTTGGTGGCGACCATGGTTGATTAAACGATCTCAAGCCGGCTCACAAGGAAGCATCTTTGACATAATTGGGCTCGGCGGAATCATTGCAATCGTTGTAATGATGTTCAAATTTCACACCGTGGTTGAAGGAACTGATGCTGGCACAGTTGGTTATGACTTTTTGTTTCGTGGCGGATTTTTTGCTGTAAATCTTGCCAGCGTTGCGGTCATCGCCGCTGCGGTTCATCCGTCTTCACAGTTTATTTCGCGCACTCTAGGCAACCCCGTGTTCGTGTGGCTCGGACGCCGGTCGTATGGCTTCTATTTATTTCATTGGCCAGTGTTTCAGTTCTATCGTCGTTTCGCCGGCAAGGGTTTAACAGCGTATGAGTTTGGTGCTTTAGTAATCATCGCTCTCGGGCTTACTGAACTGAGTTTTAGGTTTATCGAAACACCAGTGCGACACGGTGCAATTTCGCAATGGTGGCGAAGTTTTAGGATGCCTGTCTATGGCATCGATATCGCAAAGCGCCAGCGCACAATTCTGCTGTCGGCAGTGTTCGCATTGTTGCCTGTGTTTGGTGTCGTCAGCCTGGCAACGGCCACCGTGCAACTTGACGAAATCGCTCAAAACCTCACAGACAATCAACAAAATGTTGTCAACTTACTTAATTCAAGTACAACTGTGCCACAGATGGTTATTTCGGGCACAACAATTCTCGGGCAAACGCCAGTAGCCCCAGGGTCTCTTGACGGACAACCAATTGATATTTTGGCGATCGGCGATTCTGTGATGCTTGGCGCGGCCAATGTGCTGACCCAGCGTGGTGTCACCGTTGATGCACTAAAGAGTCGCCCATTTCGCCAGGCACTTGAGATCGCTAACTATATGAAATCAATAAATCGTCTTGGGTCTGTAGTGATCATTCACCTCGGTACGAATAACACGGTTGACGAATTAACTCTCAACGAAATTATGGTGCCGCTCAAAGATGTACCACTTGTACTATTCGTCAATGTTCATGTGCCTGAAGAGGCTCGCCAGAATTCAAATAACCTACTGCTGAATGCAATGCCAGCACGTTTTGAAAATGTCAAAGTGTTTGACTGGAACGCAGTGGCAAATGCCCACCCTGAGTATCTCTATGAAGATAAGACGCACATTCGTTTTGAGGGACAAAAGGTATATGCAGATTTAATGATGCAAGCAATTGGACGACTTTAACTTTTACCGTAGGCTTGATCGCTATGACTACACCAGTTCGAATCACAGTTACAGGAGCCGCCGGACAAATCGGATATGGAATTTTATTTCGTATCGCATCTGGGCAAATGCTTGGGTCAGATACGCCAGTAATTTTGCAACTACTTGAAGTAACGCCAGCGCTTGGTGCACTCAACGGCGTGAAAATGGAGCTTGACGACTGCGCCTATGCGCCACTCGTTGATGTGATCACAACTGACGACGCAAATGTTGCTTTCGGTGACACAGACATTGCGTTGTTGATTGGTGCGATGCCACGCAAAGATGGCATGGAGCGCGCAGATTTGTTGACAGCCAACGGCGGCATTTTTAAACCGCAAGGTATTGCAATTTCTAAAAACGCCAAAAAAAATGTCAAGGTATTGGTTGTCGGTAACCCAGCGAATACAAATTCTTTGATCGCGATGAGCAACGCTTCGGGCATTGATCCAAAACAATTCACGGCGATGACGCGATTAGATCACAACCGCGCGGTCGCCCAACTTGCGCAACGCCTCGGCAAGCCAGTTACTTCGGTTAAAAAAATGACAATCTGGGGCAACCATTCGGCATCGCAGTATCCAGATCTCTATAACTGTGAAGTTGATGGCAAAAATGCGGCGACATTGGTTAATGACGAAGTGTGGATGCACGATACTTTTATTCCGACTGTTGCCAAGCGCGGCGCAGCGATTATTAAGGCGCGCGGTTTGTCGTCGGCGGCTTCGGCTGGCACTGCGGCAATGGACCATGTTCGCAACTGGGTGCAGGGCACGCCAGCAGGTGATTGGGTCAGCATGAGCGTGCCGTCTGACGGCAGTTACGGTGTGCCAGCGGGCTTGATTTCGTCGTTTCCTTGTACATGCGCCAATGGCGAGTACAGCATCGTTCAGGGTTTGCCGATCAACGATTTCAGTCGCAAGATGATTGACGCTTCAGTTGCCGAATTAATTGACGAGCGCGACGCCGTGCGTAGCCTCGGATTAATTTAATAATTTCGCGAGGCGCGAGTTAGAAGTTTGTGTTGGCGTTGACTGCGGAGAACACGATATCCAAGGCTAAAAATAACGGCTGAGAAGCAATCACTCGTTGATGATCGCCTTTGAAACGAATCTTGCCGCTGATAAAAGCTTCTTGGGCGTTGATCTTGCCAGTTGCCACACCAACGGCTGTTTGCCAGTCTTGAGTGAACGCAATATCTGAAACTGTTGCAGGGCCAACACCAAAGCGAATGACGCCGTCTCGTGATTCGAGATGATAAGTCACATCGCCATGTGGTGTGCCGGTAACAATTTGCGTTACCGACACAGAGTAGTCGCGCGCAGCAACGGCGATATCGTTATTTAATTTGATTCGAGACGCAACAGCGTTGATCCACTCATTGCTGAGGTAATCAACGCGGGCTGCCATTTGTTGCGAGTCGATAGCCGCTAATTAAGCAGCAACCATACTCACCGACTTACGACGTGAGAACATGATCGCGATAACCAGAATCACAAGCGAAACACCGGCAATGCTTAGTCGAATTGCGTCGTTGTCTTGATATTTGATAATCGCTGGCAATGTTAAAAGAGCGACCAAGTTCATTACTTTGATCAGCGGATTAAGTGCCGGGCCAGCAGTGTCTTTGAATGGGTCGCCAACTGTGTCACCAATTACGGCTGCTTTGTGGGCAGCAGAACCCTTGCCACCATGGTGTCCGTCTTCGATGTACTTCTTGGCGTTATCCCATGCGCCACCAGCGTTGCTCAAATAGTTAGCCATTAGCTGACCAGTGAGAATAACTCCAGCCAAGAACGCACCGAGTGCCGCATAACCGATTCCAAAGCCGACGATCACTGGTGTCAGAACTGCGAGCAACGCTGGCGTTGTAAGTTCACGCAACGATGCTGCTGTGCAGATGTCAATAACTGGACCGTAGTCAGGTTGCTTTGTGCCGGCCATAATTTTGCCGTCTTTGAACTGACTGCGAACTTCTTGCACAACGACGCCTGCTGTTCGACCGACTGCGCGAATCGCGAGTGCCGAGAACATAAACGCAATTGATCCACCAATCAACAAACCAATAAATGTTTTTACATCTGACACATTGATCTGTGTTTCAACCGCGGTAAATATAGCTTTGCCTTCAAGCGCTACACCATTTGCGTCTTTGAGTCCAAGTTCGCTGGCGATTGTTTCGATGTATGAAGCGAACAACGCAACTGCTGCAATCACGGCTGAGCCAATTGCAAAGCCCTTAGTTACTGCTTTTGTTGTGTTGCCCACTGCATCGAGGCTGACAAGAATTTTGCCAGTCTCACCGTGCAACTCGCCAGCCATTTCGGCGATGCCTGCAGCGTTATCTGATACCGGGCCGAAGGTGTCTTCAGAGACGATCACGCCGGTTGTTGCGAGCATTCCCATGCCGCACAATGCAACGAGATACAGCGAGAACTGAATATTCCCGCCACCCATCCAGATTGTTGTACCGAGTGCGATCGCGATGCACAAAATTGCATACACAGATGACTCAAGTCCAGATGCAGTACCCGCGAGCACAACCGTCGCAGGGCCAGTCTCTGTCGATTCTGCGATTTCTTTCACTGGGCCGTAATCGGTGCCAGTGAAATATTCAGTGAGACGACTCAAGACTTGAGCGAGAATTAATCCGACAAGAACGGCACCAAAAACGCGCCATCCTGTGTTGGCGAAACCAGACTTCTCGAGTTTGTCGTTGCCAACATAATAAGTTGCTAACAAGTACGTACCGATAACCGTGATGATGCCTGCAGTGAGAAAGCCACGGTTGATTGGTTTGAGTGCATTCGTCTCACCGTCGCGTGCACGCACGGCGAAGACACCAGCGATAGATGCAATCACGCCGATTGCGCGAGCCGCAAGTGGGAAGACCAAACCGAGTGCTGGGTTCAAACCGATTGAGTTGAACGCCGCAACACCAAGAATGATCGAAGCAACAAGTGTGACTTCGTAACTTTCAAACAAGTCAGCAGCCATACCTGCGCAGTCACCAACATTGTCGCCAACATTGTCGGCAATTGTTGCTGGGTTGCGCGGGTCATCTTCCGGGATTCCTGCTTCAACTTTGCCAACCAAGTCTGCACCAACGTCTGCGGCCTTTGTGAAAATTCCGCCACCGACTCGCAAGAACAACGCAAGTAGTGAACCACCGAATCCGAAACCGATCAACATTGCTGACGATGTGTTTTGAAACAGCGCGATGATGATTGTTGCGCCGAGCAAACCAAGACCAACTGTGAACATTCCGGCCACGCCACCAGTTCGAAACGCCACTTGCAGTGCTTGTTTCATTGAGCCACGCTTGGCTGCTGCTGCGGTGCGCACATTGCCGCGCGTCGCCAGTGTCATGCCGATGTAACCAGTTAATCCTGAAGCAACACACCCGAGAACGAAAGCAATCGTGCGATACAGACCGGACTGCACAAATGTTAGTGCCGAACCACCGTCATTTGGTTTGTCAATTGCGACTGAAGTCAAAAATACAACTGCACCCACTGGCACAAGAATCATGCCGATCGTGCGGAACTGACGCTTCAAATATGCCCACGCACCAACTTGAATCGCCACCGCGATTTCTTTCATTTTGTCGGTGCCCTCATCCTCTTGAAGAACTTTGATCATCAAATACCAGCCGACCAACAGTGCTAAAACTGCTGAAGCTCCCGAGAGTCCAAGGATCAGCCATTCGCCACCTTTAAGTGTGAATTGTTGCCATCCGCCTTCGGTTGCAAAAAGTGCGCTCACGTGTATTTTCTCCGTTTTCTCATTGGGTTCGCCACCATGGCGACCTGTGTTATGTGTCTCGGAAAGTATAAAGAATTTGCGGCTACTAATGCCAATGTAAGCCGGAATGTGAGCCGGTAAGTACTTTTTTATTTAGTCCAAAACGGCAGTTATTTTGGGCCAGATGAGACACGGTTCACGGAGTTTTCGGGGCCAAGAATGTCTTGCGACCATACGCCAACTACTAGCGTGATCTGAGACGATATGGCTCAAACACAGGAAACCTTGCAAAAACCGGTCAATTCAAGACAGTCGCGAGCCCCAGTGACAGGCACGGCGTTGTCAGTACGCAAAAAGCGGTCGTTTTTGGCGGACCTTTATTCAACTGCAGTGGGCAAAAAATATGCGATGGCAATTTCTGGCATTGCGATGATGGGCTTTGTTTTATTCCACATGATTGGCAATTTGAAGATGTACCTCGGCGCCGTTGAACTCGATCACTACGCCGAATTCTTAAAGAAACTTCTCTATCCACTTGCGCCAGAGGGTTCTGTTCTGTGGATTTTGCGGGGCGGTCTATTAGCGATGCTCGTATTGCACTTGCATGCAGCGTGGTCGTTGACTGTCTTGAACCATCAGGCCCGACCAGTTAAGTATCAATCAGCCCGCGACTATGAAGTTGCAAACTTTGCGAGTCGCACAATGCG
>CAMATY010000024.1 GCA_945861325.1 Ferrithrix thermotolerans DSM 19514 | reverse complement strand
CGCCTGGATTTATGGCAACAGCAACTCTTGCTGGGCTGATTCCGCTCTTCGTTAGTGCGTCAGTCATGGCAGTTTGTGTGTTCTTATTTAAAGGTTTATTTAATAGCAACGAATCTGCTGCTGGACTCGATGCGACGCTGCAAGTAATCGGCGGTTTATTGGTCGGGTCAGTTGTTTACTGCCTAATGTTGTTTGCTTTTCGCGTCAGTGAAGTTCGCACACTTGTGCGTCGCTAACTATCTACTAATTGATTAAAATCACCAGATCATCACGGTGAATTACTTCCTGAGTCACTCCATCAGCAAGGTCGCGACTATGCATTCCTGCACTCGCACTGGCTTGAATTGCGGTTACGCCGGACATTCCTCGGGCAATAACTGAACCATCTTGAGCCTTAACTTCAATTGTGTCACCAACTTCGAAATCACCAGTCACGCCTGTGACGCCAGCATGTAGTAGCGAAACATTTCGACGAGTGAGAGCATCTTTGGCACCGTCGTCAACGGTCACACAACCAGCAGACTGAGCAGCAAATGCGATCCATAGCTTTCGGGCTGTCAGTTCTCGCTTCTTTGGTAAAAACTGCGTACCTGCGCCTGCGACTTTGTTGAATGCGTCAACAACAACATTTGCTCGCTTGGCCGAAGCAATAACGGTTCGCACTCCAGACCAAGATGCGATTCTCGCCGCCGCAAGTTTTGAAGCCATTCCACCACTGCCACGAGTATTTGCCGAACTTCCAGCCCGAACGGAAAGTAGTTCGTCATCGGCGTTAACGGTTTCAATAAATACTGCTGTCGGATCGACACTTGGATCAGCCGTGTACAACCCTTTTAAGTCTGTAAGCAAAATTAAAACATCAGCCGAAACGCTATGGGCTACGAGCGCTGCGATTCGATCGTTATCGCCAAACCGAATTTCGTCACTAGCAATCGCATCATTTTCGTTAATAACTGGAACGCATCCCAACTCAAGTAATCGCACAAGAGTTTGTCGGGCATGAAGATATTGATGACGATCAATGAAATCGTTTGGAACGAGCAAAACTTGCGCACCGACAAGATCATGTCGATCTAATTGCAGGTTGTACTCCTGCATCAATCGACTTTGTCCGGCCGCTGCTAGTGCTTGCAGCGTCGGCATATCAGTTGGTCTTTTGCCGAGTTTTAATGCTGCGACACCCCCTGCAACAGCGCCTGAGGTTACGACTAAAACCTCATGATTCAATTTACGCAATGCTGCAACTTCGTCGCACAGTGCCATCACCGCCAACGAGTTGATATTACCTTCGTCAGTCGTAATCGAAGACGTTCCAATTTTTACAACAATACGCACGACTGTTACTCCGGTGTGTAATCAAATGAGAATGTCCCGATCCATACAACGGCGCCTTCGGTTGCACCTGATCGGGCCAACAGTCTTGGTATGCCGAGACGCGACATTCGGTCGTCGATGTAATTGAGTGCATCAGCATTAGTTAGGTCGTTCAATGCGATTGATCGCTCAATGTCGCGACCGTGTAAACGAAACTCATTTGCGTTGATTCGTTCAACTTGAGTGCCATGTGGCTCTGGTCGAAATGTAACAGGACCTTGTGGCGGTGCTTCTGTTGTGCGAGCCTCCGCAACGAGACCTGCGAGTTTGTTCAAAACTTCTCGTACTCCGTCACCTGTGACCGCCGACATCTTCTCGCCAGCCCATGCAGCAAGAACTTCGGTAGATGCAGAATCAGTTTTTGTCGCAACAATCAATCTTGGGCGATCAAGAAGTTCAGGTTGATATGCCTTGAGTTCGCGCAACAGAATCTGTTCTTGGTCTTCAGGAGATATTTCTTCCATCGAAACAAGATCAACGAGAACGCATAAAACTCGGGCGCGTTCGATGTGGCGCAAAAATTGGTCGCCAAGACCTTTGCCCTCACTCGCACCTTCAATAATTCCTGGAATGTCAGCGATCACAAATTCTGTTGTGTTGTTCAAGCGAACTACACCTAAATGAGGTTCGAGAGTTGTGAATGGGTAATTAGCAATCTTTGGTTTAGCCGCCGACACAGAACTAATGAAAGTACTTTTGCCAGCATTTGGAAAACCGACCAAGGCGACATCGGCCATCAGCTTCATCTCAAGTTTCAACCACCGCTCAAAACCATGCTCACCTTGCTCGGCGAATTTTGGAGCGCGTCGACGATTCGATAGAAAACGAGCATTGCCGCGACCGCCCTCTCCGCCCTGCGCGGCCAAAAAACGCGAACCGTGCTGCGCGAGATCGGCCAGCGAGTCACCGGTATACATATCTTTAACGACGGTGCCTTCAGGAACGCCAATCAATAATTCTTCGCCCCGTCGACCGTGTAGATCTTTACCCATTCCAGAAACACCATCTTGTGCACGACGGTGCGGGTGATCACGAAACGCGAGCAAACTTGCAACATTGCGGTCGGCAATAAGCCACACCGAACCGCCATTGCCACCATCGCCGCCGTTTGGTCCGCCGTGTACGACAGGACCTTCGCGACGAAAACTGACGCAACCACTACCACCGTCACCACCGCGAACATTAAGTTGGGCTTCGTCAACAAAAGCGCTCATTATTCTCCAATTTGAGTCCGCGCAACAAAAGCAGACGCTTTCAGGCTACAAGCGGCGAACTAGGGTCACCCTTTGCCTAGGGTTGTGGAAATGGAAAATGCGAATTCAAAATCTCGCGCTGAATCGTGGGCTGAGACAATGCTCGGGCACACAGCAGATGCGAGCGGAGGTATTACTCTCGCCCACTCAGATTCTTGGGCGGGTTCGGGCACACGAGAGTTGGTTGACCGTCGCACACGCGAAGAATTAGAAAACGAAAACTTGACCGTGTTGGCTACACGAAGCTTTTCTGGTGGCAATCGCGTTCTCGAAGAAGAGCCTGACAAGTTTCGTACTTGTTTTGAACGCGACCGAGATCGAATTTTACATGCATCATCATTTCGGCGTCTAGCCGGCAAAACACAGGTTTTTGTTTTTCCACAAGATCACCAACGCACGCGACTCACTCACGCGCTCGAGGTTTCACAGGTTGCTACTTCTGTGGCACGCGCGATCGGCTTAAATGTCGCACTCACCGAGGCAATTGCTTTAGGTCATGATTGCGGACACGGACCAGGCGGACATGCCAGCGAAGATGCGCTTTCACCATATGTTGAGGGTGGTTACGACCACGCCGTGTGGGGCGCCGATGTAACACTCGTTCCACTCAATTTATGTGTCGAAACTCTTGACGGCATTCGCAATCATTCGTGGTCGCGTCCCGCCCCACAAACACCCGAAGGAGAAGTGGTGTCTTGGGCTGATCGCATCGCATATGTCTGTCACGATTTTGAAGACTCGGTTGCTGCGGGTGTCGTGACGACTGATCAACTACCAGAGCAAGTCAGCGTTGTTTGTGGGATTCGACGCGATCAGCAGCTACGAACATTTATTGGCGCGATGATTGACGCAACTGCTACTACTGGTCGAATTGCAATGGAAAACAAATGCGCTGATGCGTTAGCGATATTTCGAAAATTTAATTATGAAAATATCTATATGCGCAAAGAATCTCGTGGTCAAGCAGAATCTGTAATTCGTTTATTACGAGCACTCGTTGAGCACTATATTGCTAACCCAAGATTGATGTATTCACCTGGTGAACGAAACTTGTTTGACGCCAATAGCAACGAAGCAATTAAATTAGCAGTCACATATGTTGGCGGCATGACCGACCGATTCGCATGTCGTCAAGCGATTTCTTTGCTCAACTGGACCGAATCGCAACTGCCACAAGGAATCGGAATCTAAACTCTCATCAATGAGGACAACAATATGAAACAGAAAATGTGGATTGATACTGACACGGCGTCCGACGATGCGGTGGCGTTAATTTTGGCCCTGAAGAGTCCAACCACTGATGTGGTGGCGATTTCAATTGTTGCTGGCAATGTGCCAATTGATCTTGGAGTGCAAGCAGCGCTGTACACAGTCGAAATGTGTAAGGCGAATGTGCCAGTTCATGTTGGCGCTATAAAACCGCTTGTGCGGACTTTTGCATCTGCACAAAATGTCCACGGAACTGATGGCATGGGCGATATTGGATTAAAACTAAGTGGTAGAACACCGACTTCACATCAAGCAATTCGCGAGATGATTTCGGTATTTCGTCAAGCACCAGGTGAAATTGACTTAGTAACTCTTGGGCCGCTAACGAATATTGCACTCGCCTTGTCTATTGAGCCAGAGTTTGCAAAATGGGTGCGACGATGCGTAATTATGGGAGGCACTGCAGTACTGCCTGGCAATGTTACCGCTGCATCTGAATTCAATGTTTGGGCAGACCCCGAGTCGGCTCGAATTGTTTTTGACTCTGAGTTGCCCCTTGAAATGGTTGGCTGGGATGTCTCAGTTGCCGATGCAGTTATCCCCGACGAACTCGCTAATGAACTGAGCGCGTTGAGTGATCTCGGTAAGTTCGCAATGTCGATTCAGCGTCAAGTACGAGAGTTCTGTCGAACCGAGACAAAACTCGACGGCTTTGATCTTCCTGATCCAATTGCGATGTCTGTAGCGCTTGATACAAAAATCGTCAGTTCAGAGATTCGCAAACACGTTCGCGTCAATCTTGGTGATGGTGATACGCGCGGACAAACGATCGTTGATCATTTAGAGATCATCGATAATCGCGATAATTGCAGAGTTGTGCTGCGCGTAGATCGAGAGAAATTCGTCGCAATGTTGCGAGCCGCGCTCGCGAACTAGATAACTAGTTATTCGCAGGATTAACGTCGACAACCTTGCGGCCACGACGTTCGGCGAACTTGACGTTGCCGTTTACAAGAGCGAACAACGTATCGTCACTGCCCTTGCCAACATTCTTTCCTGGGTGCACTTTCGTGCCACGCTGTCGAATCAAAATTGTGCCTGCGTTTACAAGCGTGCTATCAAAAACTTTTACGCCGAGACGTTGTGCATTTGAGTCTCTGCCGTTTCTTGTAGAACCGCCACCCTTGGTCTTTGACATGATTTAGCCTTTCGCTATCGAAGTAATCTCAACGAGGCTATAGCGCTGACGGTGTCCGAAGCGTCTGCGCTGATTAGTTCGTCGCTTGTACATAAAACCATCAATCTTTACGCCTGCGACTTCGCCGATTACTTTGCCTTTAACCGACGCTTTGGCGAGTTGGCTCGGTGTTGCGAGAACTGTTTCGCCGTCAACAAGCATTACTGGGGTTAAAGAAACCTCGGTTCCTGCAGCGACACCCAAAAGTTCGAGCTGAACCTGCTGGCCTTTAGCGACCTTTTCTTGTTTTCCACCTGAGGCGATAATTGCATACATATTGAAACCCGATCCTATCGGTTCGTTTGGTGAAGTGGTGGTTGTTTTATATTGATTAGGTTAAGTATTAGTTGAAGAATTTAATCGAGCATCGAGTGGTCAACGATGATTCCGCGACCTTCACAAGTCGGGCAAGAATCAACGAAATTAGTTAGCAAACCTTCGCCGATGCGCTTGCGGGTCATTTCAACAAGCCCCAATTCGGAGATGTCAAAGACTTGGGTGCGGGTTTTGTCACGCGAGAGGGCACTCTTAAAACGGTCAAGTACTTTGCGACGATTTTCTCGTGTCTCCATATCGATGAAGTCAATGACGATGATTCCGCCGATATCTCGCAGTCTCAATTGTCTTGCGATTTCATCTGCTGCCTCGAGATTATTGCTGAAAACAGTCTGTTCAAGGTTTGTTTTGCCGACATTCTTTCCGGTATTAACATCGATCACGGTTAAAGCTTCGGTGTGTTCAATCACCAGTGAACCACCAGACGGCAGCCAAACTTTAATATCTAATGCTTTATGAATCTGCTCGTGGACATGTTGGTTTTCGAAAAGTGAAAGACCTTCTGCTTGCTCATCGTAGAACTCAACTCGGTCTAGAAATTCAGGGTTGAAGTCCCCGATGTATTGGCGCACTTCTTCGTAGAGTTCGCGGTCGTCAATGATAATTCCGCGATAGTCGCTGCTGAACTCTTCTCGAATCACTCGAACTGCTAGTGGTGGCTCGCGATAAAGCAATGTTGGACCACTTGCTTTTTTGGACTTTTCTTTGATCTCTTCCCAAAGTGTAAGCAACCTCGCCATATCTGTGCGAAGTTCATGTTCCGTCGCATTTTCGGCTGCCGTTCGCACGATGATGCCGTGCTCATCTGGTTTGACTCGATCTAAAATTGATCGCAATCTGCGTCGCTCATCGTCTGGCAATCGCTTTGAGATTCCGTAAGTACGCGAATCTGGGATAAGTACCACGAACCGTCCTGGCAGTGAAACCTCTTGAGTCAACCGACCACCCTTAGCACCGATTGGATTTTTCGTTACTTGACAAAGAATCAACTGCCGAGCCTGAAGAACATGCTCAATGCGTGGTTCTGGACCCTGTTCAACTACATCTTCTTTGTCAAATTGAACATCGCCGCGATATAGAACTGCATTTTTGAGGGTTCCAATATCCACGAATGCTGCTTCCATGCCAGGCAAAACATTTTGTACTCGACCAAGATAAATATTGCCATGAATTTGCTCGCTGTCATCGGCAGGACGACTGACATAGTGCTCGATCAAACTGCGACCTTCAAGTATTGCCACCTGAGTGAAATCTTTTCGGACCTGCACCACCATCATGTATCGCCCAAGTGGTCGACCGTTTCGTTCCTTGCCACGACGACGCTCTATTAATTCGGCATCAGTCTCAACCGAAGTCGCAGAATCAGAACGAGTTCCGTCATTATTAGATCGCTCGCCACCAGTTTTACGACGACGATTGCGACCTCCACGACGATTGCGCCGACTAGGCTTCCCACGTACTTCATTCTCGTCTGTGACAGAGGTTTCGCCGCCGAATTTTGATCCTCTGCTTTTGCCACGCTTATTTGGAGTTGCGCTTTTTGGTTTGACTTGACTGGTCTCTGGAGTCGAACCTGTAGGCTGCGCAGGTGCTGGACGTGTGTCCCCGATTTGGGGTTTACGAACGAGCGCAGCATCTGCAGCCTCTGGTGAAACTAGGCGACCTTCGCGCGGGTGGTCTGGTAATTCGGGGTAACTCATCTTGCTAATCCTTCTAAATCTCATCTAACGAAACCCGCTGAACGGGTTCGTTAATCGCAACGAAGCGCTAACTCAGGAGACTGAACGCACTGTCTTTGTGAAAATCGAATGGGTGGGACTTTCGCCCCGTGCATACAGGCTACCTTGTGGCAGCACCAGCCAAACGACTATTGATTTAGCGCAAACGACGCATATAAACGCTTTGCGACAACCCAAGCAAAATGCCACTAGATAAAAGATGAGAACCGCCGTATGAAATAAACGGCAAAGGAAGTCCACTTACGGGCACCATTCCGAGAGTCATACCGATGTTTTGAAAAACCTGAAACAACAACATTCCAAAATATCCAGACATAAACAACTGGTCGAATCTAGTGTTGGATAACTTTGCGATCATCCACACTCGCCACAAGATCACACCGAAAAGTGCCAGCACGATTGTTCCACCAAGCAACCCAAACTGTTCACCGATCGCCGAAAACGGGAAATCGACGAACTGAACTGGAATATATGCGCCGTTAGTTAGTGGGCCGTTTAAGTAACCTTTGCCGAAAAACCCACCGCTAGAAACGGCGCGCTTGGCAAATCGCACCTGTAAAACGATTTTTTGTAGGGCCTTATCGTTTGAATCTTGATGCAACCATGCTTCAAAACGCCGTAGTTGATATTTATCAACGACTCCCACAACAGTCACGACGAGTATCGATACGAATACCATCAGTGAAAAAATTGCAATATGTGATCTCTTCGCGCCAGCAACGATCAAGATGGCGATGACTCCAGCAATCAAAACTGATGCTGAACCTAAGTCTGGTTGCGCCATGATCAAAAAAAATGGAACGCTGAAAATTAGCAACGAAACAGTTAGATCGTGAAAGCTAACTTTGTCAATTACCGTGCTTGAGTTATAAGCAGCGAAGAATACTAAAACACCAACTTTCATCAACTCGGCCGGCTGAAATGAAATGGGACCTAAATCAAAAGATAATCTTGCTCCATTGCTGACTGCACCAGCAATAAGTACAAGCACCAGCAATACAGCGGCAATCACAAACAGATGTACTCCCTTTTCACGCACCCAGTCATGACCGAAACCCATTAAAAGCAACATTGCAGTTCCTGCGACTGTCAAAAATAATACATGGCGTTGCACGTAGAAATATTGATCGAACCCTTGATTAATTAAACGCTGTTTTGTCGCTGAATAGACAGTCAACGAACCGATGATGCTCTGCAGAAGTACTGCGCCAAGCAAAATCAAGTCAATGTTCTTCCAGGGCGACTCTCTTTCGTAAGTTTGTTGAAACCATCGGGACGATCGAAACTGGCGAAACCAATTTGTTACTTTTACTTGCGGTATAAAACTAGACATTGTTATTCTCGAATATCCGAAGAACTGCTCACAAGACACATCGGATTACGCAAAGACATCGGCTGTGCCACTAAATAACTGGCTTTATCCAACGGGTCAGCAGGATAGACCTTGTCGTATTTGTAGCCACCGGCAAGTGCGGTAAAAATACACTTAACAATTGGTGCGGCAGCCTGTGATCCATAGCCAGATTTTTCAAGGTAAGCGAATATCGTGTAGGGCTTGGTTGCATCCAAACTGAAAGCACCAAATACCGACGAGTCGTTCCATGGCAAGTTGTTAAGACCTTGGGCTGTGCCAGTTTTCCCGGCAATCGGTAACGCTGCGTAGTCATACGAAGAAAATAAATTCTCTCCAGTAGTCTTGTGGTAATAATCGAAAGTTACACCAGGTCCTCTAACTACCCGCGCCATGCCTCTAACTATTGGTTCACGAATTTTTTCGGTCATTTCAATTCGCCGTTTTGGACTAAGCGGTACCAAATTTTCAACCACCTCAGTAGTCGTCAAGTCAGCAATGCCTGGTTGCGAATCTCGTGTACCTGGTGCGAGAAGCGAGACGCCAACTCTCGGTTCATACACCCGACCACCATTGGCGATCGCGGCATAAGCCAGAGCCATTTGCAAAGGTGTCGCAGAAAGCAAGCCTTGTCCGATTGAAAACAACACCTGATCACCCACATAATATGCCTGCCCCGCTTCTTTGGTGATCACTCCCATACTCGCAAGACGCTGCTTCAATTCCTTGCTCGGAATCGTTCCGGCATATTCGTACGGCAAGTCAACATTTGTCGGTGAACCCAAACCAAACTTACGAACCTCACTTTCAAGGACTGGTGCATAACCGCGCTCGGTAAGTATTTGCTCTCCAATTTTGTAAAAAAAAGTATCGCTCGATACTGCGAGCGCAGATTCAAGATTTACTTTGCCATACCGACAGGGCAACCCTGACCCCCTACAGATTGCATTTCGAAAGACGCACTTGACACCGTCTTGACATTTACTTTCAGAAATGCTCACAAGTTTGTAGTACCCACGGTCGTCAAATGTGTAGTTTTTAGCATCAGGCAATTGACCACTAACTAAGGCCGCATATGCAACAAGTGGTTTAAACGCAGATCCGACGTTATATCGTCCCGAGACGACACGATTTACGAGAATTGAAAGGTCTGGGTCATCTGTTTGTGGGAATAGTTGAGAGAACTTTCCTTTAGGTAGCCCACCGTCAAACCATCTCAAATCAAATCTCGGATAAGAAGCCATCGCCAAGATTCGACCGTTGTTGTGATTCATCACAACAACAGATCCTGCAGGAGCCTTGTAGAAATTTATTTCTGGGTACCTCGGGTCTGGCGTGCCGTCGGGTAGTTTCAATTGTCCGGCTTCAACTCGACGACGAACTAGTAACTGCGTCTCGAGAGCCTGCTCCGCAAATTGTTGTACATCTAAATCAATTGACAATTGCAGATCATTTCCAGTTACTGGCTCAACCCGCTCAACAAGATTCAAAATGTTTCCAACTGCGTCTACTTCGTAGCGAACATAACCCGGTTTGCCACGCAGAAGCCCGTCATAACTCTTCTCTACTCCATATTGCCCTACACGTTCATTAGGGTCGTAACCGATTGATTTGTAATATTTAAGATCGCCCTTCAACACGGCTCCCATATAACCGATTACATGACTTGCTAGAGCCCCGTACGGGTAATTGCGTCGCCACTCTTCGCGAACATAGACGCCTGGATAATCTTCAACCCGTTCCATCAAGTACAGACCCAATTCCTCAGAAACACCCTCACGAAGCGGAACAGCCTCAAATGGGCCATAGCGCTCATCAAGCATCCGTGCAATTAACACCTCAACTGGAACATTGAGTGGCCCAGAAAGTCTTGTCGCTAATTCAAGTCGCTCTTCAGGTTTACGGATGACAGAGTGATCAATTGTCACCACAAGCGTGCGCCGATTATCGGCGATGACCCGTCCAGCCGAATCAAAGATCCGACCCCGCTCTGCAAGCAATTTTATTGTTCTTGATCGAACTTTGGCGATAATTACTTCAACATCGCGAGACGCAACTGCTTGAAGAAACCACATCCGAGACCCCATCGCCACGAACGCAACAATTGCTACAACTCCAAAAATCATCAATCGCTTGGGTGTGCGGCCACTAATTGGAGTAGACACTAGTTAGTCCTCTTACGCTCACTTAGCGTCCAACGGCTGACGATCAACATAACTGGTGCAAATAAAATATTAATTACGACGACAACTGCAATTATTTTTAGAAGCCGAAATTGAATCCACCCATCGAGCCCAACCATTGCTAGTGCTATCGGGTAATAAACTTCTCCTAGTGCCGATGCGCAAGCAATAGCAAAGATTCGCAACCACCAAATTGGGTTAGGAAAAAAATAAAGATACACACCTGCGGTTGCACCTACGACACCTAGCGTGAGCGAACCAATACCGATTGGTGTGGCCAGTGTAAAGTCATACATCAAACCGGCTACTAAACCAGTGATTGTTCCGACACTGACACCATATGTGACGCCAGCACAGGCAGTGAACAACAACAACACCTGCCCCGCGACACCAAACGGACGAAGTTGTGCAAACAAGGTAGTCTGCAACGCCAGTACAAAAAATAAAACGAGAACTAGTCGCAGCCAACGGCTCGCCACTATTTTTAAAAAAGTATCCAAAATTATTTCTTTTCTGTAATTGGTTGATAGAGAAGAATTCTTAAAAACGACAAGTTACTTAAATCGGCGACAAGTCGAATTTCAAGAAGCGGACCAGCCGAACCGAGTCGCTCAATGACCCGCGAAACATTACCAATCATGATGTCAGGCGGAGCAAGGCTGCGTGAACCACCAGCCGTCACGATTGGTACCCCAACTTCAATATCACCAAAGCGCACCGAGTTGTCGACAAACCTCACAGTAGGTTGCCGTGACGGGCCTTGCCCTTCAAGTGCTCCAGTTTCTCGTACAGCAAGATCACTCGCTTTAGGAACAGTAATCGAAGTAACGCCTTGGGGAGTTGATGGCAAGGTTGTCACCGTTGCGGTGAAGCCCGCAATCGGAGTGGTCGTGGTGGTCGTGGTGGTCGTTTCTGAATCTGGCAACAGCGGACTTACCTCTAGCGGTACAGCAGTTGAAGTTGTCGCACTCGTACCTTTTGAAATCGTAGTTGCTGTTGCAGAACGACCTGCACTGACAACTTTAATTGATATTGAAAAATCCGGATCTGTTATCAACATGATTGATGAGCGATTCTCAAACACTTTTGTAATTTTTCCGATGAGGCCAGCCGCATTCAATACAGGCATTCCGACTCTGATACCGCTTTCATTACCTTGATTAATTTCAATTGTTTGAGAATAATTTGTTGGCGATTCTCCGATGACTTGTGCCGTGACTGCATTGATTCCCGCCAAAGTCGGCAAACCGTTTAATGCCAGTAATTCTTGCGAAAGTCTCACTGATGCAGCCGCGGCAACTGTCGCACCTTCTTGCTGTGCTATTTGTTGCCGAAGAAACGAGTTCTCGTCTAGAACATCGTTGTAGTTCGTGATCCCGAACCAAGCATTGCCGATAGGACGGGTAAAAACACGCGTTAATCCTTCGACTGGACGGAAAAATATACCAAACACAGAACGCAGTCCGGAGGCCGCAGTCGAATTTTGTAAATCAAGAGTGATCAAAAATAATGACGAAATTGTCAGGAGGATGATCGCACGACGACGATTTGTGTTGGCGGTAGCCACTAAGAATAGAAGCCTTTCTCGCTAAGTTTCACTCAGTCTAATTGTCGCCTTGAATTGCTATGCCCCTAAGCAAATCGATGTTGTCGAGTGTCATTCCGGCTCCATTTACTACACAAAACAAAGGCTCATCTGCAACGACTGCTTGAATTCCAATTTCGTGAGTGACCCGCTCGGCCATGCCGGCTAGCAAGGCTCCACCACCAGCTAAAACGAGTCCGCGGCTAATTACATCAGCGGCAAGTTCGGGCGGAGTTCGCTCTAATGTCATTTTTATAGCGTCAATTATTTTAAACACCGCAGCATCAATCATCTCTCTTACTTCCTGCGAAGTAACGCCAGCAGATCGTGGCAAGCCAGTCTTACTATCTCGACCGCCCACGTCACCAGCTATTTCATGTTTAAGTGGCCAAGCAGAGCCAAGTTGGATCTTGACCTCTTCGGCAGTGTTCTCACCAATATCAAGATCAAAATTTCGCTTGAAACCTAAAATGACCGCATTACTTACTTCATCACCCCCGATGCGCACTGAGCTAGCAGTAACAATTCCGCCGAGTGAGATAACTGCAACTTCGGTCGTTCCTCCTCCAATGTCCACGATCATATTTGCACTTGGCTCATAAATCGGCAATCCAGCGCCGATTGCTGCAGCCATCGCCTCTTCGATGATATGAACCGGCCGTCTTGCTCCTGCGTACTCTGCGGCGTCTTGCACCGCGCGTCGTTCAATACCTGTTACCTCCGATGGTACTGCAACAACCACGGTTGGCTTTGTCCATCTACTCGTCGAAACACGCTGGAGAAAGCGCTTGAACATCTCTTCGCAAAGTGGGAAGTCTGCAATCACCCCATCCTTGAGTGGTCTAACCAGTCGAATACTCTTTGGCACACGACCACGCATTCGTTTGGCTTCGTGGCCAACATAGACAACTTGTCCGCTTTGAGTATCAACTGCGACGATGGAAGGTTCGTTCAGCACTAGGCCTTGACCTCTAACATAGATAAGAGTATTTGCAGTTCCTAGATCAACTGCAATTTCTCGACCTATTGATAAAGGATTTCCGCCCGCCATTTTGAAGTTTTTCTTTTACTTGCGTGCGGGTGTCGTCGGAAAAAATATCTCAAGTTCTCGTGCTGCTGACTCTGCAGAGTCACTGCCATGCACAAGGTTTTCTGTGAATAATGTGCCTAGGTCTCCACGGATAGTGCCTGGGGCGGCAGCGCGAGGATTAGTAGCACCCATCATCGTTCGAACGATCTCCCAAGTGTCTTGTGGACCTTCAATGGACAGGGCGACAATTGGACCTCGCGACATAAATGAAACTAATTCTGCATAGAAACCCTTGCCTTGATGCTCTTGGTAGTGACGTGCAAGAATTTCTGCGTCGAGCGTGCGCATCTGCATCGCGACGATCTTTAATCCTTTATCTTCGAATCGACTCAGAATTTCGCCAACTAGCCCCCGCTCAACAGCATCGGGCTTCAATAAAACAAGTGTGCAATTTGACATGCCTTCAGGCTAAAGGCTTATGTTGAGGCTCGCACGACTGCGCTATTTAATGACTTTGGACACCAGAAATGGTCGGGCCTCGCTGACAATGTACAAAGACCCTGCAACTAGAACCGCATCATCGGGCTGAGAAATTTCCAACGCGTACTCGCAGGCGCCTTCAACCGACTCAGCAACGACAACATTTTCACAGCCAACTTGTCTTGCAACATCAGCCATTTCATTCGCGGGCAAGCCACGCGGAGACGGTGGCGTACATGTTATGACCAAGTCAAATTCTTTCGCTCGAAAAGTTGTTAAAAGCTCTCGTGGGTCTCGACTGCGAAGCGCACCAGTCACGAGAATTTTACGCCCATCCAAATTAAAATCGTTAAAAAAAACTTCTGCGCAAACTTTTGCTCCGGCAGGATTATGCGCTCCATCAATAATTACAAGGGGTTGATGTGCAAGCACTTCAAACCTGCCTGGCATAACCACATTTCGCATCGCGTCTTCTAAAATCTCAGAGTCAATTATTGCGTCAAAAAATTCTTCGACAGCGCAAACAGCAATAGATGCGTTGTCACCTTGGTGTTGTCCGTGTAAGGGCACCAGCACATCTTCATACCTTGTGCGAGGTGTGCGCACCGAAATTAGTCGCCCGCCGATGGCTAATCGATTATTTTCACACTCAAAATCTTGGCCGCGCACAATTTGAGAGCGAGCGGGCGGTAAAAGAAAAATCTCACGAAGTGAAATATCTGTTTCGCCTAGCACCACGACGCTAGAAGGCTTAATGATTCCGGCTTTCTCTGCAGCAATATGTTTGACAGTTGGACCTGCATATTCTGTATGGTCAAGCGCAATATTCGTGATTACAGCCACATCAGAATTAATCACATTCGTCGCATCCCATCTGCCGAGCATCCCGACTTCGACGACGGCGACGTCAATTGCTTGATCGGCATACCAACGAAACATCGCCGCCGTCATAATCTCAAAAAAACTCGGACGGACACCCGCGATCATTTCGAGATCAGAAATCGCACCGATCTGAGATCCAAATTCTTCGTCACTTATCGGCACTCCGTCAATACACATTCGATCATTAATTCGATGGAGATGCGGACTTGAATATGTGCCGACCCTCAGCCCATGCCCCATTAAAATTTTGGTGATAATTTGCGCGGTTGAACCTTTGCCGTTGGTTCCCGTTATATGGATCGAACGATATGCCTCTTGCGGATTGCCAATGGCATCCATCAATCGCTCTATGTTTTCAGTAGACGGAGAATCAACCCGACCGGTGCGCTCATAGTTAGAGCGCTCGTCAAGATATTGCAGTGCTTCAGAATATTGCACGAGCGGATCTTTATTAGTTTATGAAGCTGCGCGACGCTGGCGAGTGGCATGCGAAGTTCTCGGAACCAAGGTTGGCGATGAGATCTTCTTAGCAGCGTCCAAATCAACTATTACTTTTGCGATATTTCCTTGTCCAGGCAACTCATACATCGTTTCAAGAAGTACATCTTCGAGAATCGCACGAAGCCCACGAGCACCCGTTCCGCGAACCAAGGCTTGGTCGGCGACAGACTCAAGTGCCTCAGTTGTGAATTCAAGCTTGACGTCTTCGAATTCAAGAAACTTTTGATATTGCTTCAGCAGCGCATTCTTTGGCTCAGTCAAAATCTTGATAAGAGCCGAGCGATCCAAACTGTTTACGGCACCAATCATCGGTAACCGCCCAATGAATTCTGGAATCATGCCGAATTTCAGAAGATCTTCTGGCAACACTTGTGCAAATAATTCACCTGGGTCTTTTTCTGATTTTGATTTAACCTGTGCGTGAAACCCAACACCTTTTTGACCAATTCTTGATGCAATAATTTGGTCCAGACCCGCAAATGCACCACCACAGATAAATAACACATTCGTCGTATCAATCTGAATGAATTCTTGGTGAGGATGTTTGCGCCCACCTTGAGGTGGAACGGATGCGACTGTTCCTTCTAAAATTTTAAGTAGCGCTTGCTGAACTCCCTCTCCCGAAACATCTCGTGTGATTGAAGGGTTTTCGCTTTTGCGGGCGACTTTGTCAATTTCATCGATGTACACAATTCCGGATTCTGCTTTCTTGACATCAAAGTCGGCTGCCTGAAGAAGTTTCAATAAAATATTTTCAACATCTTCTCCGACATAGCCCGCTTCAGTTAGTGCGGTGGCGTCAGCAATCGCGAATGGCACATTAAGCAGTCGAGCAAGTGTCTGCGCCATGTGTGTTTTTCCACAACCAGTTGGACCAAGCAACATAATGTTGCTCTTCGAAAGCTCGATGTCGTCGCGGCGTGTAGACGCACTTTGCTTATATTGAATTCGTCGGTAGTGATTGAAAACCGCCACCGCAAGAACTTTCTTTGCAGTCTCTTGACCGACTACATATTCATCCAGAAACGCTCGAATCTCACGAGGATTAGGAAGTTTTTCGAGACTTACTTCTGTTTGATCTTTTAACTCTTCATCAATTATCTCGTTACAAAGATCAATGCACTCATTGCAAACATAGACGCCAGGACCAGCAATTAGCTTTTTGACCTGCTTTTGCGACTTGCCGCAAAAAGAACATTTAACGAGTTCTGCGGAGTCTCCAAACTTTGCCATTAGCGCCTCACTTTAATTTTCAACGAATTGGTCCTGAACGATCCGCAAATGCTCTAGTTGAAATAACTTCATCGATAATTCCGTAGTCCTTTGCTGCTTGAGCCTCCATCACGAAATCGCGATCGGTATCTTTGTGCACGCGATCAATTGGTTGACCGGTGTGTTGCGAGAGGATCTCTTCAAGAATTTCACGCATCCGCAAAATTTCACGGGCCGCAAGTTCAAGGTCTGTCACCTGTGCGTAGCCAACTTGCGCATATGGCTGATGCAATAGAACTCGAGAATGAGGCAATGCGAGTCGCTTGCCTTTTGTGCCGGCTGCAAGAAGTACCGCTGCGGCTGAAGCTGCCTGTCCTAAACAGATTGTGGCAATGTCGTTTTTGATGAACTGCATCGTGTCGTAAATTGCGAACAGAGCCGAGATGTCACCGCCGGGACTATTGATATAAATATTGATATCTTTGTCCGGGTTTTCACTTTCGAGGTGAATCAATTGAGCGCAGACTAAATTTGCGATCGTGTCGTCAATTGGCGTGCCAAGAATGATGATGTTTTCTTTGAGTAAACGACTGTAAAGGTCGTACGTGCGCTCACCACGGCTTGTCGTTTCGGTAACGCTTGGTACGTAATAGTTTTGACCAAAATCCACGAAAAATACCTCTAATACTTTGGATTAAATTGCTTCGACACTGTCTATTCTCTGAGCAATAACGCTAGTTCGTTTGGGCCTAGGTATGTCGGCTTTACGAGTAGCAAATTATGAGAGATTTTCACTAAAGCGCTAATAGAAATGAGAATTTGGCCTGAAACACCGCAGCAACTGCGTTGGTGCTGACCCTCAAGTAGTCAACTAGTCGCGATCTGCGTGATCGTGCTCTGCGTGATCGTGATCTGCGTGATCGCGATCCGAATGGTCATGATCAGTTACTGACTCTGGCCCCGATATGGCAATTTCGTCGTGGTTGTGATCACCTAAAACCATGTCCGTGGCGATTTCATTGCCTTGGTCATCAACGAATTTTGAATTGTGCAACAACCAGTCAATTGCTTTCGACTTTGAAATTTGGGCGCGCAAGTCTGCGATTGCGTCGTTACTGTCGTAGGTCTTTCGAATCGCTGCTGGCTTTTTCTTGACTTGTGTGGCAATTCGTTCAAACTGATTTTCAAGATCGTCTTCACTGGCTTCAAGATTTTCTGCGAGCGCAACGGCTCGCAATGCAATGTCAACTTTCACGGCGAGGTTTGACTGCTCTTTGAGTGCATCAACAAATTGCTCGGCAGTTTGTTGAGTAATCGACAACCACTGCTCCATTGAAATGCCTTGTTGTTCAAACTGTTTGAGCGTGTTTTGCACTCGACCACGCAGGTCACTTGAAACCATTGCCTCTGGGGCTTCGATATCAACTAATTCGGCAAGTGACGAAGTGGTCTTTTCGACAACCGTGTTGCGAACTTGATTCAGACGAGATT
The DNA here is from genome assembly GCA_945861325.1 of Ferrithrix thermotolerans DSM 19514. GTDB lineage: Bacteria > Actinomycetota > Acidimicrobiia > Acidimicrobiales > Ilumatobacteraceae > BACL27. Next base: position 2,211 of record CAMATY010000024.1, on the reverse strand, counting down.
CTTCAATCCGAGTTCGAACTGCCGACTTCCATGCTTCAATCGAATCATGCTCTGCGAGATGCTCTGCGACCCATTCGTTGTTGAGTTCTGGAAGCACCTGCTCTTGAATTTTTTTAACATCGACAACAAAATCTGCAGTCTCGGTCATTCCTGAAGGCAGCGAAGTGAACTCAAGTTTCTGACCAGTTGTTGATCCAATAATATTTTTGTCAAAATCTTCTGCGACCCAATTTTTACCGACCTCATAAAGCCAGTCATCAACGTTCAACCCTGGTAACGGTTCGCCGTTGCGCGAGCCAACGAGGTCGAGTGTGACTTGATCGTCAATTTTTGCTGGCCGATCAACATCCACAAGTGTTGCGTGGCGTTTGCGCTCGTAAGATACAACTTCTTCGATATCAGCATCGCTTGCAATTAATGCTGGCAGTTCAACGCGCAGACCTTTGTAGCCAGCGACTTTAACAACTGGGCGAACTTCACATGTTGCGTCAAATGACACATTGCCATTCTCTTGTCCGCTAGTGAGATTTACTTCTGGGGTGGCGATGATGTCTAAATCATGTTCACGAACCGCGAGTGCAAGTGACGCTGGAATCGCATCTTCAATTGCTTGTGACCTTGCGGCTTCGACGCCAATTTGGGCTTCAATAAGTTTCCGCGGCGCCTTGCCCTGACGGAATCCTGGAATTCTGATTTGAGTTGAGATTTTTTTGAAAGCACCATCTAAATAGCGCTCAAATTCGGTCTCGTCGACTTCAATTGAAAGTTTAATTTTATTGCGATCTAGGGCTTCGATTGTCGTTTTCACAGTGCCGAGCAGTGTATCTGTGGCAAACTGTGACTATGTCTTCTAACTCACCTACCTCTGCCCCTCAAAGCTGGAAACCTCATGCTCTAGCAAATCCGCATGCCAATCAACTTGACCTAAGTATGGGCGACACTGTGCGCTCGACTGTTGACCTTACGGGCGTAACTGTTGGCAGCGAGGGCAAAGTAATTTTGGCAAACGGATTCAACTGGTTGCGATATCGCGTGCGTTTTTCCAATGGCATTGAAGTTGGTGATCTTGATCAGAGAAGTATTGAGCCCGTTGGTAAAACAGCAAAGCGTCTGGCCAAGATTGCCAAACGCGCAAAGTAATTCGCTGCGTCATCACTTTCCTGGCGTCAGAGACGGGTGGTCTCGTTTTGATGGACCTGCAGGAACGCAGATGGTGGATGTTGCGATAAACGCAATGGCCGACTGGGCCGCGAATGGATCTAATGCCAACACTGACGGTTTCTTTCCTGCTGCCGATGCTTGTGATGCTTTGCTCGCTTCGACTCGAACTGTCGTTGGAGAATTTCTCGGCGCAGACGCTTCTGGAATATGTCTAGGCGCGAATATGACAACAATGACGATGGCTTTTACGCGCGCGGTTGCAAAAACTTTAACAAGTGACGATCGCGTAGTTGGAACACAATTAGACCACGAAGCAAATGTTTCGCCGTGGAGAATTGCATGCGAACTGTCAGGCGCTGAGCATGTTTTGACACCGTTTGACGTCAAAACTGGTCGACTCGACATGGACGCTTTTGAAAAATTAGTCGACGATCGCACCAAATGGGTTGCTGTAACGGGTGCATCAAATTTAATCGGCACAATGCCTGACTTAGAGACTGTGATTGCTATCGCTCACAAACATGGGGCAAGAGTTTTTGTAGATGCCGTCGCACTTGCCCCACACAAGCAGATAAATATTCGCGAACTTGGATGCGATGTCCTGGCTACATCCCCTTATAAGTGGTACGGACCTCATGCAGGAGTGATGTATATCGAACCACAGTTATTGAATTCGTTGCCGATCGCCAAAGTTCGTGCTGCAAGTGAAACTGGGCCCCGCAAATTCGAAACAGGTACACCGAATTTCGAAAGTATCGCTGCGGTTCAGGCTGCCGCACGATTTTTAATTGAAGAAGATATGCAACAACTCGCCAAGATCGAAGGCGACTTGTTCGCGCCGCTACTAGAAGGATTGCTAGACACACCTGGAGTCAAAGTATGGGGTCCGCATGATTTATCCTCTCGCGCCCCAACTGTCTCGTTCACTGTTGATTCAATGACAACAGATCGTGTTGCCCAGGAACTTGCGGCGAAAAAAATTGCAGTTTGGTCAGGAGATTCGTACGCAATGGAGATAGTTGAGCGACTGGGTCTTACAAATAATGGCGG
>CAMATY010000023.1 GCA_945861325.1 Ferrithrix thermotolerans DSM 19514 | reverse complement strand
ACAAGAGAGAGCATTGACTCGGCAACGCGCTGTTGGCGTTTTTCATCGCTGCTAACCATCATCAAGTGGCCTTCATATCCCATTACGCCACGAACTGTTAGGCCCAATTTGCGTGCTGAGTCGGCGAGTTGACCAGCAAGTTCTGGCGCGACACCACAACGCGTCAAACCAACATTCACATCAATCAAAACATCTTGCAAACCCGCTGAGACTGCGGCATTAATAGTTTCGATCGAGTCAACGGCAATTGTCACTCGCATGTCTTTGGCAACATCGGCGAGCGCAGTTAATCGCCGAGCATCAAGTACTTCGTTGGCGAGCAAAAATTCCAAGCCGATGCCAGCTGTGGCCATGCCAATAATTTCGCGTGGTGTGGCACAAGTAAAATTCGTGTGACCATGTTTTGTCTGTGCTCGAGCGATCTCTGTGCACTTGTGCGCTTTCGTGTGTGGCCGCAATTTTGAACCAGGATGACGCGCTGACATCGCCGACAAATTTTGTTCAAGCGCATCGTAATTAATCACCAACGCTGGTGTAGCAAGGTCAAAACTCGTTTGTGGGTTCATATTTTGTGCCGACGGCGAGACTCGAACTCGCACTGGCGGCGTCCTAAGCGCCGTGCCTCTGCCATTGGGCTACGTCGGCCTCGGGCTTTAAGAGTAGTGCTTTGGAAGCTTTCTTTGACATAATGTAAACCTTGACTTCAACAACTACGGCTTCTCATGAGACTCAAGGTGTTTTAGACGCATCGGCATTGGCAGGCCAACTCGGCCTCGCCGACAGCATTGTTGACCAGCAAGCACTCGACAACAGCGTCGCGCTGTGTGTCAAAAACAATGTGCTGTTGCCAACGTTTGCTCAACTTGCCGATCCATCGCTGATCGCTGCAAATTATGCAAAGGGTGTTGATAAAAATGCGCCGGATGCGCGCAACTTGTTTCGTGTGCATTGGTACAACAATTTGCAAGGTGAGCGTGTGTCCGTGCCCGACCATATTGTTTTGCCGACATCACTGACAGGAATCGAGAGTCCGATCATTGTTATGTTCGGTGATCGTTTTCCGATGATTACAGCACACAAAGTTTTAGCGGCGTATTCATGTTTGGCGCCGCGCGTCATCACCGGTCAGTTTGATCCAAGTCGTCACCGTGCGATTTGGCCGTCGACGGGCAACTATGCGCGTGGCGGAGTAGCAATTAGTCGAATCATGGGCTCGCGCGGCGTCGCAGTTTTGCCGGCAGGCATGTCCCAAGAGCGCTTTGACTGGCTCGACAAATGGGTGAGTGACCCGAGCGATGTAATTCGCACACCCGGCACCGAGAGCAATGTCAAAGAAATTTATGACGCATGCAACGAGATGGAGCGTGACCCGAAGAATTTTATTTTCAACCAGTTCTGTGAGTTTGGCAACCATGTTGGACACTATGAAATCACCGGTCGTGCATTGTCGAGTGTTTTCGAGCATGTAAATAAAAACTTCAAAGGAAAGTTGCGCCTGGCGGCATTCACATCAGCAACCGGCTCGGCCGGCACGATTGCGGGAGGCGACAGACTCAAAGATGACTATGGCACAAAAATTGTCGCCGTTGAAGCACTTGAATGCCCGACGATGCTGGAAAATGGTTTTGGTGAGCACAATATTCAAGGCATCGGCGATAAACATATTCCGTTGATTCATAACGTGATGAACACGGATGTCGTTGTAGGTGTATCTGATCGTGCAACTGACGAACTTGATGTGATGTTCAATACCGAAGCTGGTTGTCAATATCTTACTGAACGAAAAGGTGTGCCAGTAGAAATCGTTGAGCAACTAAAGCATTTTGGTTTCTCAGCGATTTGCAATGTGATTGCCGCAATTAAAACGGCCAAACTTCTTGGCCTTGGCGCTAATGATGCATTGATCACAATCGCCACCGACGGCGCCGATCTTTATCCAAGTGAGCGAGTCAAGACAATGGCGCGGAGATTTAAGAATTCTTTTACCGAAATTGATGCCGCTGAGGTTTTTGCCGAGCACCTGGCAGTAGTTGGCACCGACGGAATGATCGATTGCACCGAACGAGATCGCACACGAATTTTTAATCTTGGCTATTACACCTGGGTAGAGCAGCAGGGCACGCCGTTGGCGGTATTTGAAGCACGAAGGTCACAGTCATTTTGGCGGGACTTGCGCAAGTACTTGCCAGTTTGGGACGAACTCATCGGCGAGTTCAACCGCAGAGTCGTCTCCAAAAAATAGTCGCAATGCAACAAGCACCAGTTGTAACTGGTTGGCGTTGTGCGGTCTGTGCGACCCCAGTTGCAATCAGCGAAGTTTTTTCATGGCGCTGTCCGAATTCAAGCGAGTCAGATCGACACCATGTACTTGAACTTGAAAATGCAATTGCACCGTTGCGCAGCAGTGGCGATGCAAACCCGTTTGTTGCTTTTCAGCGGTATTTGGCTTGGGATGCATTCGCGGCAACGCTGGATCTTGATTTTGAAGCACGAACAAAAATTATTCGCGACCTAGATGACGCGGTGTCGGTAATTGCTGGTACAGGTTTTCGCACCACGCCATTTGCCAGACACGATGCGTTAAGCGACGAATTGGGCTTCAACCAGCAAGGTGGCGTGTGGATTAAAGACGAGACGCACAATGTTGCCGGCTCACAAAAAGCACGACATTTATTTACTGAGTTGTTGCATCTGATAACTGTCGAAATAGTTGGTCGTGCACCATGGGAGTCGCCGACACAACGGCCAGCATTGGCGATTGCTTCTTGTGGTAACGCAGCAATTGCTGCCAGCACACTGGCACGCGCGGTGAACTGGCCAATTCAAGTTTTTGTGCCACATTATGCAGATGAAGCAACTTTAAAAATTCTAAATTCGTTAGATGCAAATGTTGTGCGTTGTCCCCGAGTTGCAACCGATCCGGCTGGCGATCCATGTGTATTCAGATTTCGTGAAGCAATTCAACAGGGTTGCATTCCTTTTGGTGTGCAGGGACCAGAAAATGCATGGTGTCTTGACGGTGGCCGCACAATTGGCTGGGAGATGGCGGTCGTGGCCGAAGATCTGCCAGGTTCATTGATCAGCAGAATGTTTGTTCAGGCTGGTGGCGGAGCATTTGCTGCTTGTGCCGCCAGTGGGTTTTTCGCCGGAGCAACAAAACCAAAACTGCACGCAATTCAAACACAAGGATGCGCGCCGTTGGCTCGTGCTTTTGAGATTTCACAATCTACGGGTGGAGCGCGAAATGCCGGAGCAAGATGGTCGCAATGCATGTGGCCTTGGGAGACGACGCCGGTCTCGCTTGCCGATGGAATTTTGGACGACGAAGCATACGACTGGATTGGTGTTTGTAACGCAATGGCTGAGAGCGGCGGATATCCAGTTGTCGCAACTGAACAACAAGTTTTAGAGAGTTATGCGCTCGCACACCGTGTGACAAATATTGATGTAAGTCCGACTGGCAGTGCTGGTCTTGCAGGATTGCTTGCAATTCGCCAAGAGATCGCCGATGACGAGCGTGTGATTGTGATTTTCAGCGGCGTCCGTCGGCAATAGAAGCTTGGGCACTAGCCTGCAAGGCATGTCAAATATTCTTCCTGTAGCCCTTGAGGGTGGTTTCGACTCTCGCAGCGACATTTTTGTGCGATTGCTGAAGAGTCGCGTAATCATGCTCGGCACCGATGTCAATGACGAGATCGCCAACCAAGTTTGTGCGCAGTTGCTATTTCTTGAAGGCGAAGATCCAAAAGCAGATATCTGGCTATATATAAATAGTCCTGGTGGATCAGTGACTGCCGGAATGGCGATCTACGACACAATGCAATTCGTTGCATGCGATGTTGCAACCGTCTGTTTGGGTTTGGCTGCTTCAATGGGACAGTTCTTGCTGACTGCTGGTGCTGCCGACAAGCGCTACACGTTGCCTAACGCCCGAATCATGATGCATCAGCCATTGGCTGGATTGCGCGGTCAGGCATCTGACATTGCGATTCAAGCCGAGCAACTTAAGTTCACAAAGTTGAGAATGGCAGAGTTGACAGCGCATCACTCAGGTCGCAAACTTTCAGAGATTCAAGAAGATTCAGAGCGTGATCGTTGGTTCACTGCAGAACTTGCCCGCGATTACGGTCTTGTAGACAAAGTGATTGTCAAGCGCGGAGAAATGCGCTAAATAGTTCAACCTTTTGGCGCGACTTTTAGTCCGTTCGAGATATCTACTCCACAAGTTTCTTTAGTCCACTTGGCTGCTGCTGCGGCTGATTTTTCAGTTGAGTAGGCCATGTCGATAACTGCCTGAACACTCTCGCCATCATTTGATTTAACGCGCGAGGCGACGGCGAGCAACTCAGTCAACGCATTCCATTCATCTTCAATGACAAGTGGTGTGGCTTTGGCCAGTCGTTCGTATCTTTCAAGCATTGCTACGACATCAGCCGCGGTAACTGGAGGGTCACCAATAAACGGAGTCTCTTTAGCAAGTTGACGACAAAAATTTGTTGCCGTGCGAGGAGTTTGGCTGCACGCACTAATTAAAAGCACAAGACAAGAAAAAGATAACGCCAAATTTCTTGCCACTTTTGAGCGACTAGTTACACATTTGTCAAAGAGATAAGTACTCGCGGGCGTTCTAAAAATCATCGCCCTCAATTATCTCAGGTGTTTGAGATCAACTGGTGTCAAGTGGTGTTGCAATTTGAAAAGAGGATTAGACGAGTGTTTGCATCAGTTCGGTCGGCAACTCTTCTTGGGGTTCGTGGTTCACGAGTCGATGTCGAAGTGCACGCCGGCATCGGGTTGCCGGGGTTCACAGTTGTTGGTCAACCTGATGAGGTCTGTCGCGAAAGTCGTGATCGAGTGAGGGCTGCATTGTTGTCGTGCGGTTTGCCGTGGCCAACGCGACGGATCACAGTGAATCTTGCACCAACGGGCGACAGAAAGTCTGGCGCGTGCTTGGATCTTGCGATCGCAATTGGGCTTCTCGCAGCACAAGAAATATTGCCCGTTGAAATTCTCTCGGAATTTGCGTTTATCGCCGAGTTAGGTCTTGATGGATCACTACGTCCAGTCCGCGGAGCAACACCACTTGTATTAGCAACAACTGACCGCAAGACAGTCGTAGCACTCGAGAATCTTGGTGAGGCAACGGCAGCCACGATCACGCAAGTTTTTGCAACTAAAACACTTTTTGATGTTGTCGAATGTTTATCTGATCGTGGTGTTTGGCAAACTGCACCTCCCAAAAAAGTTTTGAGTACTGTCACCAAATTCGCACGTGACCTCGCCGATGTTCAGGGGCAACCTGCTGCTCGCCAAGCATTAGAAATCTCAGCGGCTGGTTCGCATCACTTACTTTTAGTTGGTCCACCAGGGGCCGGCAAAACGATGTTGGCCGAACGTCTCGTCGGTCTTTTGCCTCCACTAAATGATGAGCAGGCGATTTCGGCAACGATGATTCATTCTTCGGTGCAAACCGAATTTTCAAATGATGGTTTAATCAGGTCGGCACCATTTCGTGCACCACATCACTCATCGTCAATGATTGCGATGGTCGGCGGGGGCACCGCACTGATGCGACCTGGCGAAATTTCTTTGGCCAGTCACGGAGTTTTATTTCTTGACGAACTCGGAGAGTTTGCGCCGTCGGTGTTAGATGCATTGCGCCAACCACTTGAACAAGGAATCGTGCGTATTGCCCGAGCCAGAACCAGTGTCGTGATGCCAGCCGAGTTTTTGCTTGTGGCTGCAGCAAATCCATGTCCATGCGGAGAAGGCTCTCCAGGTGCGTGCAGTTGTGATGATGCAGCGCGGACGCGATATCTAAGACGCTTTTCTGCGCCGTTGCTTGATCGCTTTGATCTACGCGTTGCAGTCTCGCGACCAAATACAAGCGAATTAATCTCACCCGTTTCAGGAGAATCAACAATCGTTGTCGCCGCCCGAGTCGCTACTGCTCGCAAATTAGCGTTTGCCAGATTTGGTTGCACGAACTCTGCTCTAACGCGACAACAACTTGACATCGCCGCACCGTTGTCAAAGCAAGCCGAACAACTGTTGCGCAAAGAACTTGAAGCCGGGCGACTTACTGGTCGTGGATATCACCGCGTGCGTCGAGTTGCAAGAACGATTGCAGATCTGGCTGGCGCTCCGCACGAAATTGACACCCAGCATCTGCAGTTGGCACTGATGTTGCGTGTTGATCTGGCCGCCGGGCTACGCACACGCGAAATGGTTTTCTAAATATGTTGGCACAAACTTTGTTGTCAAAAGACCAAATTGCTGCTGCAGCATTATCGGCTCTACCAAAAATTGGGCCGAAAAGATTGATGCTGCTTTTGAAGCATCATGATCCACAAACTGCATGGCAAGTGGTGCAAGGTCGGGCGAAACCGAGCGAAGTTGTTGCAGCAATGTTGAATACCGAAGGGTTGTCAACGCTGTTGCGTCATCGGGCAACTCAAGATTTACAAGACCAGATTGAGCAACGATGTAATCGAGCCGGCATCAAAATAACTATTTTTGGTGATGAGAATTATCCGAATTGTCTTGCCGCAGATATTTCTCCACCCGCAGTTTTGTTTTATCTCGGAGATCTTTCTTCATTAGAAAATCGTCGAGTCGGAATGATCGGCACTCGCAGCGCAACTGCATCAGGAAGATACCTGGCAGCAAATATCGCTTTTGATTTAGCGATGTCTGATGTTTGTGTGATTTCAGGTTTGGCTCGGGGGATTGACGCGTGGGCTCACCGCGGTGCGTTGCGTGCACTTGAATCAAAAAGCAATAGTGCCAGCGAATCAGATGCGGGTACTCGACGCAATACCGGTCGGCCAGTTGGTGTCGTTGCTTCAGGTCTGGATGTTATTTATCCGCGCGAGCACGGTCAGCTTTGGCAAGACATCGCAACGCAAGGTGCGCTGCTCAGTGAGTCTGCTCCCGGTTCGCCGCCCGAAGCGTTTCGGTTTCCGTTGCGCAACCGAATTCTTGCCGCACTCAGTGAAGTTTTAGTCGTCGTTGAATCGCGTGCCACTGGCGGATCAATGATCACTGTTGATGAGGCACAAAAACGCGATGTGAGTGTTTTGGCTGTGCCAGGATCGCCGCGCAATGTTGCTTCAAATGGCACGAACTTATTGATTCAGCAAGGTTGCTTGCCAATACTCGGCGCGCAAGATGTGCTTGTAGCGCTCGGGCTTGACAATCGTCGAGCACCAGAAAACTTTTATGACCCCAGAGTTCGTTTAACCACTAGTGATCAACAGTTAGTTTCAGAAATGGCTGGTGCTCCGTTTACCCTTGACGAATTCGTGATTCGCAGCGGTCTAACAACCATTGATGCAGCAGTGGCGCTCGGGCGTCTTGAAGCATTGGGTTGGGTCGTTGAAAACTCAGGCTGGTGGGAAGTTATTGATGTCAGGCAGCCACTGCGTTAAACGATTACCGTTGTTATTGCTATGGCCACAGGGTGGAAAATCGAAGAGTTCGTTGGGTCGATGACTGCTGCCTCAGCAAACACGACGAGCGCCTATGCCAGCGACATCAGACAATTTGAAGAATGGATTTTGCGACTCAAGATTGATACTCCGAAGTTGGTGACCAGAGATCTAGTGCGCCAATATGTGAGTTTTTTGACAACCAGCCAAAAAGCAAAGCGCAGCGTGGCAAGAAAGCTCGCTGCGATTCGTAGATATTTTGCTTGGCACATTCGCAATGGCACATTAAAAACAGATCCAACAGCCGGAGTACACACACCATCAGGAACTGGTCGGCTGCCCAAAGTTCTAACCAAGGAGCAATTGAATTCGTTGCTCTCATGTCAAAACCCCGAAGTCCCTGAATGGAAGTCTTCGCGCGACACAACTGTGATTGAGTTGCTCTACGGCAGCGGACTTCGCGTCAGCGAAGTTTGTTCATTAGACATCGACAGCATTGATGTTCGAAATAACACATTGGTTGTGATGGGCAAAGGATCCAAACAGCGAAGAATTCCTGTAAGTGAACCAAGTGTTGTCGCGCTACGACACTGGCTCAAGTTTCGCCACGAAGTCGTTTTTGAAAGCAATACGAGTTCAAACCAAATGAATGCGCTGTTTCTGAATTCGCGTGGTCATCGCTTGGCTCCACGAGATGTGAGACGGATAATTGATCAGCGTGCATTGACCCCAACACATCCGCACGCACTTCGTCACACATTTGCAACACATTTGCTTGACAACGGTGCCGACTTGCGCGCGGTGCAAGAGTTGCTCGGCCATAGCGATGTCGCAACAACGCAGAGATATACCCAAGTAAGCAAAGAGCGTCTCAAATCTGCGTATGGCGCAGCACACCCGCGCGCATGAATGCACTTCCAGTTCGACTGACGATTGATCAAGCGTGGAATAAATGGCATGCCAGCAAAGACCCACTCGCGCGCGAATGGCTCGTCGTGCACTATGCATCACTCGTTAAATTCGTTGCTGGTCGACTCGCTGCAGGTTTGCCGAAGCGAGTTGAAATCGGAGACTTAGTCAGTTCGGGTGTGTTTGGATTGATGAACGCGATTGATCGGTTTGATCCGGCACTTGGTTTCAAATTTGAGACATATGCGATCCCGCGAATTCGCGGCGCCATTTTGGATAGTTTGCGATCTTTAGATTGGGTGCCCCGAAGTGTGCGGTCAAAAGCGCGGACAGTCGAAAATGCGATCTCAGATCTTGAGCACATCCTTCAGCGTTCGCCAACAGATGATGAGCTAGCAGCGAAATTAAAAATCAAAAGTTCTGATCTTGAAAAATGGCTGACAGAAATTTCATCTTGCACGGTTGGTCCACTAGATCATGTGGTTGCCGATAACACTCCCGCATCCACACATGGTGGTGCATCATTTGTGCCAAGCCCAGACTCGGTTGTTGAAGCCCAAGAATTGCGCAAGATCATGCGCCACGAAATAAAACGGCTTCCAGAGCGTGAGCGCACTGTTTTGGCTTTGTACTACGAGGAGAATTTAACATTGGATGAAATCGGCGAAGTTCTCGGGATTACAGAAAGTCGTGTGTCGCAGATTCACACCAAGGCTGTGTTGCAACTTCGCTGGCGATTGACCGCCGCTGAAGTTGCTTAATAAATTTTAGATAATTAATAGCGAGATGCTATTTTCTGGATTTTTTTCGAGCGCGTTAATTTTCGCGATGCTGACTCAAACAAACACAACCTCGTGTGTGCTTGTTGCGCCGATAAATGCTCCTTTTAGTGCAACAATTCGCGATCCATTTCGACAACCCAGTTGTGAAAGGTGTGCAGGAAACCGAGGCATTGAATACAACACACAACCAGGAACTCCGATTACTGCTGGCGCGAATGGCACAGTTAGTTTTTACGGTCAGGTCGGTGGCACAAAATATTTGGTGATCAGAACAACTGCAGGGCGGCGGCTGACATACGGTTCTATCGCCAGCACAAACTTGCGGCTCGGTAATGCTGTAATCGCCGGGCAAACAATCGGCACAACTGGCGCAACTTTGTATTTCGGCGTTCGCGAAACGAGTCTTTCAAACAACAGATACACCGACATTTACACAGCTGTTTATGTTGATCCGGCCAAGTATTTAACTGGAAATAGTCCGTTTTTCAGTCGTGCGTTCCTGGTCTCGGGTGCTGTTGCTGGTTTTGGATCAGTTGATCGAGGTTCGGCTTGCTGATGCTGTTTTATCATCCAAACCGCTAGAATTTCGGGGCTAGAAGAAGTAGTTATAAGTTTTATAGCTGTAATTTTATCCCAATATTCAATTGCATGGTTTCCATTTTGTGGTCGCTTCGGCGCGGGAGATCATGCACTCAACCACTCATAAAGGAATAGTCATGGCAATAATCAGTATGCGTCAGATGCTTGAGGCTGGAGTTCACTTCGGTCATCGCACAGCCCGTTGGGATCCACGAATGAAGCGATTCATTTACGGTGAGCGCAACGGTATTTACATCATTGATCTTGAACAGACTCTTGTTCGCATTGAAGATGCTTACAGATTCGTTCGCGACCTCGTCGCTAACAGCGGCAATATTTTATTCGTTGGTACAAAAAAACAAGCGCAAGATCCTGTGCGTCTTTACGCCGAACATTGCGGCATGCCATATGTCAACGAGCGTTGGCTGGGTGGAATGTTGACAAACTTCGACACGATCTCAAAGCGTGTCAGCAAGATGCAAGAGTACGAGCGACTTCGAGACACTGGCGAATTTGAATTGATGCCAAAAAAAGAAGCGCTATTAATTGGGCGCGAACTTGAAAAGTTGCAGCGCAACTTGTCGGGCATTCGTTCAATGGGACGACGACCAAACGCAATCTTCGTTGTCGACACGCTCAAAGAGCACATCGCGGTTACTGAAGCGCGCAAACTTGGCATCCCAGTAATTGGAATCGTAGACACAAATGTCAACCCAGATCTCATCGACTATCCAATTCCTGGAAACGACGACGCAATTCGTGCAAATGAGTTAATGGCTCGCGTAATCGCCGAAGCCGTAATTGAAGGACGTTACATCGCAGAAAAAATGACGCCAAGAACCGCGCCAACAACAGGCACGTCAACTGCACCAGTGCCGCCACCTGCACCAGCAACTCGAACTGCTGCGGAGCAGGCAGCGTTTGATGCACAACAAGAATCCGCAAAACTTCAAGCAGCAGCCGACATGGCCAAGCGCGATGCTCGGGTGGCACCAAGCACAGAGACGAAATAGGTAGCACTGATCACGATGGCATTTACAGCAAAAGAAGTACAAGTCCTGCGCCAAGCAACTGGTGCCGGAATGATGGATTGCAAGAAAGCACTTGAAGAAGCCAATGGAGATTTTGAAGCAGCAAAACTGTGGCTTCGAGAAAAAGGTCTTTCGGCAAGCGCCAAACGCGACGACCGAGACAATGCCCAAGGTCTTGTTTCGTTATTGATCAGCGGCAATGTCGGCGCAATCATCAAACTCAAGTGCGAAACTGATTTCGTTGCAAGCAGTGATGGCTTCAAGACAGAGGCCGATGCACTGGTCGATCTTGTTGCCAAAAATGGCGAAGCAGCGGTTTCGCAACGAGCAACACAACTTGAAGACTTAAAGATATTGCTTAAAGAAAAAATTGAACTCGGTGATGTCGTGCGTTTCGAAGCAGCGTCCGGAAATATTCTTGGTTCTTACTCGCACCTGCAAGGTGGTCGCGGAATCAATGGTGTGGTGATTGAAATGTCAGGAGCGACAGAAGAACTGGCGCACGACATTGCGGTGCATGTCGCATTTGCTCGACCAAAATATCTGACAATGAAAGATGTTCCAGACGAGGTAGTAGCAGCCGAGCGTGCGACCCTTGAAGTAGTAACTCGCAATGAGGGCAAACCAGAGCAAGCAATTGGCAAAATCGTCGATGGCCGAATAACGGGTTTCTACAAAGATATTTGCTTGCTTGAACAGCCATATGCCAAAGACGACAAGCAGTCTGTGGCCCAAATTATTGGCTCAGCCAAAATTATTCGCTTTGCGCAGGTTGAAATAGGCTAATCACCTATGACAGGTGCAGCCTCAAAGATTCCTCGTTGGAATCGAGTTGTTTTAAAATTATCGGGCGAAGCACTTGCTGAACCAACCGGTTTTGGTTTAGACAGCGACGTGTTGCATCAAATTGCAAGTGAGTTACATGAGACTCGGCGCGATTTAAATGTAGATATCGCAGTCGTTGTCGGAGGTGGCAATTTTTGGCGCGGGCTCAAGGGCGCTGGCCAAGGAATGGATCAAGCGCAAGCCGACTACATGGGGATGATCGCAACAGTGATGAACGCACTCGCATTGCAAGATGCGTTTGAGCGAGTTGGTCAGTTCTCGCGAGTGATGACTGCAGTTGAAATGCCAAAAGTCGCTGAACCATATATTCGTCGCCGCGCCGAACGACATCTCGAAAAAGGTCGTGTTGTAATTTTGGCAGGTGGAACGGGCAATCCATTTTTCACTACAGATACAGCGGCCGCCCTTCGTGCCGCAGAGATTTCAGCGCAAGCAATTTTAAAGGGCACGCACTCTGGTGTTGATGGTGTTTACACGGCTGATCCAAAGCTTGACAAAACTGCAACTCGATTTGACCAAATCAGTTATTTGGATGTCATCAGCAAGGGTCTCAAAGTCATGGACTCGACAGCGATAACTTTCTGCATGGATAACAAAATTCCTATCGTCGTGTTTAATTTGCTTGAAAAAGGAAACATTCGCAAAATTCTTGAAGGACAACAAGTTGGGACACTTGTCGGGTGATAGAAGAAACTCTGCTTGAAGCCTTAGACAACATGGGCAAGGCTTTAGACCATGTTCAGGCACAATTTATTGGCGTACGAACTGGGCGAGCAAATGCTTCACTAGTCGAAAAAATTCAAGTCGAATATTTTGGTGCGTTCGTGGCGTTACAACAGCTGGCATCGTTTCAGGTTCCTGAGGCCCGAATGTTGGTCGTCAAGCCACATGACCGAGGTTCGATTGCCGCAATTGAAAAAGCAGTTCAATCTAGTGATCTTGGTCTGTCACCGAGCAACGATGGCGTCGTAATCAGACTTAGTTTTCCGGCACTCACCGAAGAGCGTCGAAAAGAATTTGTCAAGGTTGTAAAAAATATGGCTGAAGACGGACGAATCGCGGTGCGCAACGTCCGGCGCGATGCAAGAAAATTATTGGAGACCGCTAAGAAAGACGGAGAAATTTCACAAGATGAACTTGACCGTGCCGAAAAAGAGCTCGAATCGCTAACCCACACCACGGTTGAGAGCATTGATAAGGCTTTTACACGCAAGGAACACGAACTTCTAGAGGTCTAGTCTTATTGGTATGCAAATTGATGTTTTGGGGGTGTAAAAGTCATGAGTGATCGAACAGACAGTGAAAATTTAGATATTAGCGATATCTCAAACGACGACACCCCAAAATTGATCGAACGCTTGTCGGCTGAGAAGTTGTCTGTAGATTTCGGCGATGAATTCGGTGTAGTCAAATTTGCTGATGAAGATGACGCAATTCCGACAATTTCGCTCGGCGGAACTCAAACAGAGCAGTTGCCTCACGGGCAAGACATGCCGACAGGGCAGTCGCCAAAATTTGTGAAAATTTCAGAGGACACGAACTCTCCAACTCCGGCTGCGGGAGTTCGTCGCAAAACGGTCAATTTGACAGGTACCACTCGGCGAATTGAGCCGAACAACGCGCCATCGCCTGTATCTCGTCCTTCCCCTGCGGGTCGCATCTCAATCGGTTCAGATCCAACTGGCGAACAAAATCGGCCCATTTCAAAAACAAACACTCCACTCAAAGATTCAACAACAGGATCGGTTCGGCGAGATCAAGATCGAACAGGTTCTGGCATGAGACCGCCGCAAGTTCGTCGCACTCGGGCTAGCAAGCGAAGCGATTCTGGCACAGGACCACGACCGAGAACGCGACAAGGTCATGCAACTGAACCGCAGACTTCCAATAAGCGTGATATTCCAACTGCGACTGCTGTCGGGGCACTGCTCGGGGCCTTATACATTGGCGCAACATTGGTCGGTCCAGTTGCAGTGATTAGTTTGCTAACAGTATTTCTTGGGCTTGCGGCTGTTGAGTTTTTCTCACAGACGTCTAGCACTGGATTTCAACCAGCGATGGTTGTTGGAGTCATTGCATGTATTTGCGCTCCGCTAACTGCATATTGGGTGGGCGATTCGGGTTTGCCAATCGTTTTTGCTTTTGCTCTTCTTGCAGCATCTGTAAGTTTCATAGGGACATCGAGCGTTGAAAGCGACCCAGCAACAAACATGGGATTGACAATGCTCGGAATAATCTGGATCGGATTGTTTGGCTCTTATGGAGCATTAATTTTGAGATTGTCCAATGCGGGCGCAGGTTTTGAAAATGTTGGCACCGACACTTTGCTTTTGGTAGTCGTCGGTGTAATTGCCAACGATGTATTCGCATATTTTATTGGCTCTGCAGCTGGACGAAGCGCTCTGCGTGCATGGATTAGTCCTGGAAAAACAAAGGAGGGTTTTGTCGGTGGGGCGATCGGAACTTTCGCTGTTGTCATCGGGGCAGGGATGCAAAGCGGAACATGGACAAAGTTGAGCCAGTGGTTGATTATCGCGACAGTGATCTCAATTGCAGCACCAATCGGTGACCTCACTGAGTCGATGATCAAGCGCAGCCTTGACATCAAAGATTTCGGAACACTACTTCGCGGCCATGGTGGTGCGCTTGACCGTTTCGACAGCATGTTGTTTACATTGCCAGTCATTTACTATCTGACTTTGGTACTCGCTCCTTGGGCTAGTTGAACCGTGAAGAGAGTTGCAATTGCTGGTTCAACAGGTTCAATCGGCACCCAAACTCTTGAAGTTATTGCAGAATCAAAATCTCAAGGCGATGAATTATATGAATTAGTTGCTTTAAGTGTTAACTCTTCGGTTGAAGCAGTTATCGTACAGGCGCAAAACTTTAAACCGAAGATAGTTGTTGTCGCCAACGAATCAGCGCGAAAGATTGTCGCCAAAGAGTTAGCAATTACCGACCCAAAAATTGAAGTTGCTGCGGATGTTGCACAAATGCCGAGTATCGCCGATGTCGTGGTGAACGGCGTAGTTGGTTTTGCAGGATTATCGGTGACAATTGAAACTCTTAAGGCTGGTAAACGGCTAGCGCTTGCAAATAAAGAAAGTCTTATTGCGGCAGGACCAATTGTTGCACCACTTAGAAAAATATCTGGGGCTGAGATTGTTCCCGTAGATAGTGAGCATTGCGCGATTCACCAATGCTTGCGTAGTTCTCAAAATGTTTCACATGATGTGGCGAGGCTTTTGCTCACTGCGAGTGGGGGTCCGTTCAGGGGACGCACAAAAATATCCCTAGAAAAAGTAACAATACAAGATGCTCTAAAACACCCGACTTGGTTGATGGGTCCAAAAATTACCATTGACTCATCAACATTGATGAACAAAGGTCTAGAAGTTATCGAGGCTCACGAATTATTTGGATTGGATTATCAATGCATTGATGTCGTAGTGCACCCGCAGTCAATCGTTCACTCAATGGTTGAGTTTCGCGACGGTGCGACTATCGCCCAGTTGTCGCTTCCCGATATGCGATTGCCGATTGCTTACGCCCTTGAATACCCACAGCGATCTGCGGTCAGTTTTGGCGCAATCGACTGGACGAAACTTTCTCGACTTGATTTCGAAAAACCAGATAGTGACACATTTCGCTGCTTGGATTTGGCATATGCTGCCGGCCGTATTGGTGGTACTGCGCCTGCTTGGCTGAGTGCCGCCAATGAAATTGCAGTTGAAGCATTTTTGGCTGGAGAAGTGCAATGGTCCCAGATTTCGGTAATCATTGAGGCAACCATGCAACACCATGACGGTCTAATACCAACTCAAGTTGAAGATATTTTAGAAGCAGACAAAGTCGCGCGTCGTTGGGCTCGAGATTTGGTACGAAAGGAAGTTGCAAGTTGAATTCGTTTTACTCAAAGTTCCGTAATGAGATAGCTGCCGGCGGCGCAACTGATGACAAAAATCCCGCGCAAAATAATTCTACGACTACTGCGACTACTACGTCAACTGTGATTGTCGTTGTTGGCTTACTTGCGTGGCTCGGTATAAAAAACCCTTGGTCGTTACTGTTTGTCGCTGGATTAATTGTCTCGGTTTTCTTGCACGAAGTAGGGCATTTTGTGACAGCGCGACGTAGCGGAATGAAAGTCACACAGTTCTATATGGGTTTTGGTCCGCGAGTCTGGAGTATGAAGCGTGGCGAAGTTGAATTCGGTATACGCGCATTACCGATCGGTGCATTTGTTCGAATTGTTGGCATGAATAATTTAGATGAGTGTGATCCCATTGATGAGCCTCGCACTTATCGTCAGCAGTCGTTTCCAAAGCGAATGCTTGTGATCACGGCGGGCTCTGTGATGCACATGATTATTGCGATAGTGCTATTTGTTGGTGTGTATGCGACTGCGGGTCGTTTCGCAGACACAAAGGAGTTGTTGATTTATGGTGACCCTGTGGCAGAGTCGCCAGCAGAAAGAATTGGTCTGCAACAAGGCGATCAAATTTTGGCGATTGATGCAACTGCAATTAGCCGACGCACTGAGTTAGTTCAAGCGGTGACCGCCAAAAACCCAGGAGACTCAGTAACGGTAAAGTTCAAGCGCGGTGGCGAAGTATTTTCTGTTGAAACTAAATTAATCAGCAGTCCTGTCAATGCCAGCGTCGCGTTTCTTGGGGTAGCGACAGATTCATATCGCTATGTTCGACAAAACCCATTGAGTGCTTTTGGTTATGGCGTTTATGATGTGGCCCAAGCTTCTCGTGCGTCGGTTGCCGGTGTGTTTGTTGTTGTTAACCCTGCGAATATTTTTTCAAATGTCATTGCAGATGAGCCAGATCCGATGACTCGCCCGACAACTGTTGTTGGGGCCAGCCAAGTCGGTGGCGAAATCGGGCGCAGCGAAGGACTCAAAGGAATTTTAATGTTGTTGGCGAGCGTCAATGTATTTGTCGGGGTGTTTAATATGTTGCCGCTGTTGCCGTTTGACGGGGGACATGCTGCAATTGCGATCTATGAGCGGTTTAGGTCTCGTCGTGGTCGCGTTTACCGCGCTGATGTTGGCAAGATGATTCCAGTGGCAACGACGGTTGTTGCTTTACTCGCGACTTTGCTGGTTGCTGGTTTGTATCTCGACATCACAAGTCCAATCGGTTGATCGAGGCTATTTCGCATGACTGAAACAAAATTCGCCCGAAAAAAAACTCGGCAGATTAAGGTCGGCAAAGTTTTAGTTGGTGGTGATGCCCCAATCAGCGTGCAGTCAATGACGATCACAAAAACTGCAGACGTAGAAGGTACTTTGCAACAGATTTATGCATTGGCCACTGCAGGCTGTGACATTGTTCGTTGCACATGCAATGATGCTCAAGCCGCTGAAGGTTTGGCACAGATTGTTCCGCGTTCGCCGGTGCCGATAATTGCCGATATTCATCACCAATACCGCATGGCGCTTGCCGCACTTGAAGCAGGTGTGCATGGACTTCGCCTAAACCCTGGCAACATTCGCAAGCCCGAGCACATTAAAGCAGTCGCATCAGAAGCTCGTGATCGCGGTGTTTCAATTCGTATCGGTGTTAACGGCGGCTCGCTTGACTCATCACTTTATGAAAAGCACGGCGGACTAACAGCCGAGGCGATGGTTGAGTCAGCGCAACAAGAGTTGAGATATTTTGAAGAAGTTGGTTTTGACCTGGTAAAAATTTCAGTCAAAGCATCAAATGTTCCGTTGATGGTTGAGGCTTACCGCATGCTTAGCGAAATTACAGATTTTCCGTTGCACCTCGGCGTAACCGAGGCAGGTCCATTGCCGGGAGGGTTGATTAAAGCCACTGCTGGTATTTCAACTCTGTTACTCGAGGGCATCGGCGACACAATTCGTTACAGCCTGACTGCCGATCCAGTTGAAGAGGCCCGCGCGGGGCGTCAATTGCTCGAGTCACTTGGTTTGCGTGAGCGAAAGAATGTCGATCTAATTGCCTGTCCGAGTTGCGGGCGCGCCGAGGTCGATGTCATTGATATTGCCCAAAGGGCGCAAGCAGCATTTGCCGATAAAAAACTTCCACTGCAAATTGCGGTGATGGGATGTGTTGTCAATGGCCCAGGTGAAGCGCGCGAAGCCGATTTAGGAATTGCGGCTGGCAATAAGCGCGGACACTTATTTGTTAAGGGTCGTAATGTGGCTGTTGTTCCAGAGTCAGAAATGGTTGAGTCGCTTGTTGAGTGGGCGACATTTATTCACGAACACGGCACCGAGGCAGCACTCGCTCGCGTTGATACAACAATTGCCGAACGCGAAGCGGCTAAAGATCGCAATGCTGCGCTCGCCGAAAAGGGCGACGATGCAAACCACGACCATGAACGAATCGTTGAAATTCGCCGAACCGTATCAGAAAAATAGCAGCAGGCAAGTGAGCTAGTGAACTAGTGATCTAGTGAACTAGTTAGTTAGTTAGTCGCAAATAACTGGCTGTGACTTTGTTGCAATGTTGTAGGTAACCGCGATAGTTGTCGCTTTGTAATTGTCGGAACTCGACGACGCACCGCCAAAGACTGCGGCAGTTGCGCGACAAGACCAAAAGTTGCGCAACGCTGAATTGCGCGCTCTAATGATCCTGTGCCGTTGCGAAATGCTAAGCCGAGCGCCGCTGCTGTGTCATCTAGGTTGATGCAGTAGCCGTTCGGAAAAACTTCAAGTTCGCGCGCCAAGAATCTCATCGCCCAAGTTGCGCTTGGGCCAATGATTCCTAGCCAGAAAGTCTCAACATAATCACCACAAGTATCAAAGCCACCGATGTTGACTACAGGGTCAACCCACTCGGAAACAAATATTTCGGCATTTGAAAAGTCACAGACATTTGAGTTCATATCAGCGTGTGTGCAGTGTCTGTAAAAACGGTGCGGATTCGAGAAAGTTTGCGGCGAGAATAGTCAAATGCCAGTTTCGTCGGGTGCATCTTTCGAAGATTCGTTATTGCAATCCGCTCGTGCACAGGTCGCTAATGCGCAACGGATAACAGTTCTGACAGGGGCGGGAATCTCGACAGATTCAGGCATTCCAGACTTTCGTGGACCAAAAGGTTTATGGACACTTAACCCGGATGCTGAACGAGCGGCAACACTTCAGCATTATTTGGACGATCACGAACTGCGAAAGCGCTCTTGGCAAAATCGAGTCAAATGGATTGATGGTGATCCGCAACCAAACGACGGACACAAAGCGTTGTTCGCTCTTGAAGCCAGAGGGGTACTAGTTGCCGTAGTTACGCAAAATGTTGACGAATTACATCAGCGCGCAGGTCACGATCCAGGCAAGGTTTTAGAAGTGCATGGGACTCTTCATCGAACTTGTTGCTGGAGTTGTAAAGACCGTCGACCAATGAAGCAAGCACTTGCACGAGTTGTCGCTGGTGAATCTGATCCGAAGTGTGAACTGTGTGGCGGAATTTTGAAGAGCGACACTATTTTGTTTGGGCAACCATTAGATCAAGATGTGATGAGTCGGGCGTTAGCAGCGAGTAGCAACTGTGAAGTATTTATTGCGGTTGGAACATCGCTTAGTGTTTTTCCTGCAGCTAATACATTGCCTCGAGCAAAAAGTTGTGGTGCAAAAGTAATAATTGTCAATGGGCAACCCACAGAGATGGATCACTATGCCGATGTTGTATTGAACGGCGAAATCTCGGAGATATTGCCGAATATTTGCAGTGTCGTTTAATCCTGACTAGAACGGTAGGGTATTGAGGTGCCAAGTTTTCGTGAATTACTCGCCGATGCGAAGTCAAAGATCCAAGAAATTGATACACAATCGGCTGCTGTAAAAATTGGTGCGGGACAAGTTGTTGTCCTAGATGTTCGTGAGCCTGATGAATTCGAGCAGGGTTCGCTATTGAATGTTGTGCACATCGCGCGCGGACATCTTGAAGCCCAAGTTGAAACAAAGATTGTTGACAAGTCAGCGCCGATAATTGTTTATTGTGCGGGTGGAGTGCGAAGTGCGTTTGCTGCAAAAACTTTGCAAGAACTTGGTTACACAAATGTTCTGTCAATGGCAGGCGGATACGGAAAATGGAAGGACGAAGGTCGGGCGTGGTCTACGCCAGCGCAACTGAGCGCCGAGCAACGCAATCGCTACCAACGCCATTTGTCGCTACCTGAAGTCGGGATTGAAGGTCAAGCCAAACTTTTGGCGAGCAAAGTTCTGATGCTTGGTGCGGGTGGGTTGGGTTCTCCAGCGGCAATGTATCTCGCTGCCGCCGGCGTAGGCACAATCGGAATCGTGGACATGGATGTTGTTGATGCTTCGAATTTGCAGCGACAAATTTTGCACAACATTGATCGCATTGGCGACAGAAAAGTTGATTCGGCAAAGAAAACTCTGACGATGTTGAACCCAGATGTAGATGTCGTGACTTACGATACGCGTCTGTGTGCGGAAAATGTTCTTGAGATACTTTCCGGCTACGACGTAATTGTCGACGGAGCAGATAATTTTCCGAGTAGATATTTATTGAACGATGCGAGCGTCAAGCTTGGTATCCCGGTTGTGCATGGTTCGATCTTTAGATTTGAAGGAATGGTCAGCGTGTTTCATCCGGTTCTTGGTCCGACGTATCGTGACATGGTTGCAGAGCCGCCACCATCAGAACTTGCACCAAGCTGTTCTGAAGCTGGAGTGCTCGGCGTGTTACCAGGAATTGTTGGTTCAATTCAGGCGCTTGAAGTGCTAAAGATTTTATTGAATCTCGGCGAATCGTTGATTGGTAAAATTCTCGCAATTGATACAACAGAAATGACTTTTCGCACTTTCAAATTGCAGCGGGATCCAAAAAATGCGGTGACATACGAAAATCGCGAGCGGATTCAAGTGCGTGATCTCGAAGGCGCGTGCGCGCCCTGGCTCTCGCACTAGTTAGTT
>CAMATY010000022.1 GCA_945861325.1 Ferrithrix thermotolerans DSM 19514 | reverse complement strand
GGTCCGCGGAAAGTCGGCGGTGAGGGCGAGATTGAGATTTTCTGTGCTGACGAGCAATCTGATTGCTCAATTGATGTTTTGAAATGCCGTCAATTGGCGGAAGAAATTCTGCGCACACAAGGTGTCCGCGGTTCGGTTGAGCTAACACTTATGTTCGTTCCTGAATCGACGATTGCAGGGTTGAACGAACAGTACATGAACAAGGCTGGCTCAACAGATGTTTTGGCTTTTCCTCTAGACGTAGTTGAGGCGATGCACTCTCCTGGTCCTTCTGCCATCTCTCGTGGGCCAGAGCGACCGTCACTTGACCTCGGCGATTTACCGATTCTGCTTGGTGACGTGATTGTCTGCCCTGCAGTTGCGAATCGTCAAGCACAACAGCACGCTGGAAATTTTGAAGACGAAATTGCGTTATTGATTTGCCATGGAGTATTGCACGTACTTGGGTTTGACCACGACACTGAAGAAAAAGCCAACATCATGCAGCGTCGTGAGCGAGAGTTACTTGAGCTTCATCATTGGCAAGCCACGATGCCCGAATCATTTCGCAAGGTGTACGAATTATGATTTACTCGACGGTGCCTACGAATAGTGATGTTTGGATGCTCGTAATCATTTGCGTTCTTCTCGTAGGTCTCATTTTCTTGTCGTTGGCAGAGATGAGCCTGTCTCGAATTACTAAACAAAAGGCGCAAGCACTTGTTGAGCAAAATGCTAAGAGTGCAAAAATGATTCTTAAACTTGCCGCTGAGCCAACTCGATGGGTCAACCCACTGTTATTGACAGTGAATATATTTCAAACAGTTCAAGCAACTCTGACTGGCGTAGTTGCGGGAAGACTTTTTGGTGCCGCTGGAGTAATTGTCGGGGTGGCATTAAATGTAATTATTTTCTTCGTACTCGCGGAGGCAGTGCCAAAGACTTATGGTTTGCTTCATCCAGTTCGTGGGGCAACTATTACTGCCAGACCCGTAACAGTGATAGTTGGATTTTTGCCACTTCAAATGATGTCGCGTTGGTTGATCAAACTCACAAATGTGATTGTTCGCGGTAAAGGCTTAGCAGCCGGTCCATTTATCAGCGAGCAAGAGTTCCTTGGCATAGTTGAGGCCGCAGCACAGGACTCAGTTATCGAGCATGAAGAGCGCGAATTAATAGAATCCGTCATTGAGTTTGGCGACACTGTTGTCCGCGAGATCATGATTCCTCGACCAGATATTGTGACGATTAATGACGATCTCACAGTGTCGAAAGCATTGGACATAATTGTTGATAATCAGTTGAGTCGACTTCCTGTTTTGCGTGCGGACGATGATGACCAAGATGACCTAGTTGGCGTGATTTTCGCAAAAGATTTATTCGCAGCAGACCGATCGGGACGCGGAAACGAATCTATTAAGAATTTGCTGCACAATGTAGAGGTGGTTCCTGAAACCAAACTTGTTTCAGATTTGATGCGTCAGATGCAGGCAGAAAAATTTCATCTTGCGATGGTTGCCGATGAATACGGTCTATTGGCTGGACTAGTGACGCTTGAGGATTGCTTAGAGGAGTTGGTTGGTGAAATCGGGGACGAGCATGATGACGATGATCTTTCAGTGCAGCGTCAAGCCAATGGTGATTGGGTGGTGATTGGTGTAACAACAATTAATCGGCTCAACGAAGTTCTTGATCACGAAATTAGCGAAGACGAGTATGACACTGTTGGCGGACTTGTTTTCGGTTTATTGGGTCATGTCCCTGAAATTGGTGAATTCATCGTGCACGATAAATTGCGCTTCAGCGTTGAGGAACTTGACGGTCGGCGAATTCAGACCGTGCGAATTTCAGCGCATCACTAGCCGCGATTAGTCTCTAAATTATGGAGATTTCACTTAAAGGTAAGACCGCGTTAGTCACTGGCGCATCCCGAGGAATCGGCAAAGCAATTGCTAAATCGTTTGTTGACGCCGGAGCACAAGTAATGCTCACATCCCGAAAAGAAGATGCATTGCGCGCAGTTGCAAATGAGATCAAGGGAGAAACTGCGGTGTTCGCAGCAAACACTGGAGACTTAGAACAGGGCCAAGCATGTGTAGAGGCGACAATTGAGCGGTTCGGCAAGATCGACATTCTCGTCAACAATGCGGCAACTAATCCATATTACGGTGAGACATTAGGCGTTGATTCATCGCGATTTGATAAAACATTTCAAGTCAACTTAAAAGGTCCGCTTTTTTGGAGTCAGGCTGCATGGAATGCGTCGATGAGAAATAATCCAGGTGTGATTCTGAATATTGCCTCTGTCGGCGGTTTGCGTGCCGAGCAGGGTTTGGGGGTTTACAACTTAACTAAAGCGGCGATCATTCATCTCACAAGCCAGTTGGCGTGTGAATTGGGGCCAACTCGCGTAGTTGGAATCGCTCCTGGTCTTGTAAAAACTATGTTCGCCTCTGTGCTTGTTGAAAACTTTGGTGACAGGCTTGCAGCGGCTTTGCCAACTAAAAGACTCGGCGAACCACAAGACATTGCAAACTTGGCATTGTTTCTATGCTCTGACTTAGCTTCTTGGATAACCGGGGAAACTTATGTAATCGACGGCGGCGCAGGAGTACGTTCAGGTTCGATGTAGATTTTGTTAGCGCGAAGGAATACGGGGCCCAAAATGCAGAGGGCTGTTAGCAATATTGCTGCCGAAAGTAAATAAGTGGCGCGCAATCCATAGTTGAATGCGATCTGCCCTCCGATGAGTGCACCGATTGCAGTTGTACCAGTTCCGATAAACCGATACACACTGTTGACACGGCCGAATAATTCTGCTGGGATCAGTCGTTGCCTTGCGCTCACCGTTATCACATTCCACATAGTGCCGGCGATTGACATTACGACGCCGCCGATTGCGACTGCCCAGATGTGCGGAAACAATCCAGGAATTGCATCTGACAACCCAAACACGAAATATGAACTCAATATCGCAGTCGTCATCCCGAGTTTTTTGCCGAAGTATTCGCCAAACAGTCCTCCTAAAACCGAACCGATAGAAATAGTCGCGAGTAATAGTCCGAATCCCTTGGCGCCAAGCCCCAGTTCATCGCGTGCAAATTTGACGAAGACGGCTTGAGCAAACATCCCACACATATTTGCTAAACCGAGCATGATCGCTAAAGTGCGCAACAGTTTATGCGACCAAAGCCAACCAAATCCTTCACGGAGATCATACATGTATGAATTATTTGAAATCGCAGATGGATCATTTGCTTTGACTCGGAGTGATTTAATCAGAAATGCGGCTATCAGTAAAGCGAATGCATTTATTGCGAATGGTGCGCCAATTGCGATGGCAAAGATCCAAGCACCAAGTGGTAATCCAATAAATCCGTTGCTGACAATCTGAGATATAAAGAGTCGCGAATTGGCCTTCTCGAGTTGATCGGGTGTCACTATCGCGGGCAAGATTGCTTGGGCACTCATATCAAATAACAATTCGCAAACTCCGAGAGCGGCGCTTGCCAAAATGAGAAAATAAATTGACAGTGTGTTTGTTATCGCGACGAACGAAACAGCAGCGAAAATAAACGCTCTTACGAGATTTGCGTTGATCATCACACTCTGTCTATTTGTGCGATCAAGAAATACGCCTGCAGGAAGAGATAGCAGCAACCACGGCAACATCGCAGCGAATGAAACAGCCGATATCAATCTCGTATCGTCGGACATTGACAAAGCCAGGAGCGGCCCTGCCGACACAATCATGCCGTCTCCAAGGTTCGAAACCGTGCTGGCCGAAAACAGGCGCCAGTATTGGTTTGGTAGTGGAGAAGCTGATTCCTGGTGCTCGTGCTTATTCATAAACCAAATCACTGACACGAACTTTGCCGAGCGCGTTGCGCGGAATTTCTCGTATCAAGTAAATCTTTTTTGGCGTTGAGTAGTCGGGCAGAGTGTCGCTCAAGAAATCTCGAACATCGCTCAACGACAAATTAGTCATGCTGTCTCTTCTGACGATCCACGCAGTCACAGCATTACCCCAAGTCGGGTCGGGTGCTCCCCTGACACATACATCGGCGATATTTGGGTGAAGCATTAGTGCGCGCTCTACCGTGCTCGGCCATACTTTATGACCACCCGAAATGATTAGGTCATCTTTACGACCAAGAACTCTGAGTTGGCTATTGCCGTCGATTTCACCTAGGTCTGCAGTTGCAAACCAGCCGTCAATTGATTTCATATCCGAACCGTCGCGATAGTTGCGAAATAACATCTTTCCACGAATTTCAATTTCCTCTTCGTTATTGATCCGAATTTCTACTCCGTCTAGAGCGAGGCCGTTGTAGACAATGCCTCCCATACTTTCTGTCAATCCATAAGTAGTGATCGCGTTTGTTGGAAGTGCATCGATCATCGCCGATCCACCAACAAGAACAACGCGAAATTTCGATACATCAACCCGTTGCAAAATAGTTGGCACAAGTGATGTCAGCGTTGCTCCGTGATTTAGGGCATTCGCAATAGCGCTACCTTGCGCGCGAGGTGCGATTGTGAGTTTTGATCCATAGTGGAGTGCCCGAAGAACTACAGAAAGCCCACCAACATGAGCGAGTGGTAAACAAGATAGCCAATGATCGGTGTTTGAACAATCAATACGGTTTCCTCCAGCAACTACTGCGGCGAGTATTGAATCGTGAGTATGAACGACGCCTTTTGCTGCGCCGGTTGACCCCGAAGTTGCTACGACCAATGCATCACCGATTTCCACAGCAAATCCAGAAGAAGTTGCCGACACATCTCCTTGTTGGTCGATAATGAAAGATGCTCCTAACTGACTGATCAGTTGTTGCTTGGCAATGACCGGAAGGCGTTGATCAATTGGCAATATCGCGTCACCATTATCCCAGACCTTATTCATTTGATCAACAAAAAATTGCCCTGGAGTAATGTCTAAAGCAACGAGTGATGGCACCCAAATATCGTAGATGTTTATTGTTAAGTTGGCAGTGTGCAAAAACAAGCAAAGATGAATATAAAAATATGGATTAACGGTGCCCGCCCGCGTACATTGCCTGCGGCGATCGCTCCAGTCTTGGTTGGGGCAGCGTGTGCTCGGGCAAACGTTTCTAGTGCGACAAGTTCAGTTGACTGGCTAAATATTTTATATGCGATGATCGTGAGCCTTTCGTTACAGATCGCAGTGAATTATGCGAACGATTATTCAGATGGTGTGCGTGGAACTGATCGACAAAGAGTTGGACCGATGCGACTCGTTGGGTCAGGATCAAAATCTGCAAAGGCTGTGAAGTTGGCTGCATTTAAGGCGTTCGGTGTTGCGGCGTTATTTGGATTTGTTCTCGCAGCAACCACGAGTTGGTGGCTGTTATTAGTTGGCGTTGCCTGTTTTGCAGCGGGATGGTTTTACACGGGTGGTTCGAAACCCTATGGATATTCTGGATTTGGCGAACTTTTTGTTTTCATTTTTTTTGGAGTCGTCGCCACAACTGGCACAACTTTCGTTGCAATTGAAGCTATTTTGTCAGTTAGTTTGATTGCGTCTATCGCAGTTGGTTGTTTGGCGTGTGCGTTATTGGTAATTAACAATTTGCGTGATATTCCTGGTGACACAGAATCTGGAAAGAAGACTTTGGCGGTTCGAATCGGCGATCTGCGGACCCGACAGTTTTTTTATTTTTTATTATTTGCTGCGGCTGTCGCAATCGTGATTTTGTCGCTCAACCGTCTGAGTTCGTTGCTGGGATTATTTGGATTGATTTCAGCGCTACCAGCGATTCGTAAGATTCAACGGGGTGCAAGCGGTAAAGATTTGATTCCTGTACTAGGCATCACTGGTCGAACTCAAATGCTCACTGCAATATTATTAAGCATCGGAATCGTAATTGGATAGCAGGCGATTTAATTAGATAAAAAATTATTTAATACATCTTCGGTATTTTTGGGCTGTTCAAGATGTGGCGAGTGTCCCGATTTAGCAATGATGCTTAGCTGTCCATTAGCACCAATCTCGTCAACTAATCGGTTGGCGACTGCAACAAACTTCGAGTCGTTAGCGCCAGCAATAACTAACACTGGCATTTCTAATTCGTTTAGTCGCGACCATGATGGCTGTTGTTTGCCAGCACCACACAGACGCAGACTCGAAGATAGACCGATAGCGGTATTGCGTAATCGAAGTTCTCGCTGATTATTTTGACCTGATAGTCCTGCAAACATCGGTTGTGCCAACCATTCGGTGATGAACTGCGGAACACCAATTTGTTCAATATGTTTTGCTAGATCTTCATCAGTTGCGATGCGACTTTGTCTGTCGACCTTGTCACCAATTCCAGCTGTCCCACTGATCAATACAAGTCGCTTAACCTTTTCGGGGTGGGCCAGTGCGGCCGTCAAGCAGAATCGTGCTCCCAGTGAATAACCAATGTAATTTGCTACATCGGCGATCTCGACAATTGCATGTGCACCTGTTTCTAAGTTGAAAGAAATATCAGTCGAGTCCCCATGATTAGGTAGATCGATTGCTATCGTTTCAAATTTCGAACTCAAGTTGCTGGCAAGATGCAACCACGATTCCTTGGTCTGTGTGAAACCGTGCAACAGTGCGACTCTTTCGCCCGCACCGACAGTTGACGACGCAAGCATTAAGAACTTGTTGACTGTTCGGCCAACCGTCGAATAATACGCTCGAACATCTCGCTGTCTTGAGCTCCTGGTACAGACCATTGCTCATCAAAAACATAAGTCGGCACCGCTGTAATGCCGAGTTCATGCGCACGCTCTAGATTGCTATTTAACAAATCCACACTCGAGTCCGATTCAAACATCTGCACGACTGCTGTCTCGTAAATACCAAAGTTAATTCCGATGTTTGTGAGCACATCAATATTTGAAATGTCTTTGCCATCACAAAAATACGCGATCATTAGTTGTTCTTTAAGTTTGGTGTGATCTAGTGATGTCGTTTGACAAAGAGCAATTAGTCGATGCGCGCGAGATGTGTTGGCCCGTAACGCTATATCTAAATTAAAATTAATCCCTTCTGTCGCAGCGATTTTACTCACATGTGTCAAAATCTCGTCGGCACGCTCGTTGCCGCCAAATTTTTTAGCGTATGCTTCACGGACTGGCGTCGGTGTGTCCTGGGGTGCTGTTGAATCAAGTTGAAATGGCCGGTAAATAACCTCAAGATTTAGTTCGATTCCTGACGATGTGAGGTTTGCCACAGCCCTGTCAAATCTACGTTTACCGATGTAACACCAAGGGCATATCACATCGGAGAAGATTTCGAGCTTCATTCCTGCCACGATAGAGGCATGACATCATCGGCGGCTACAACGGCTACTTTTTGCGCAACCATCGTTGACGAATGGGCGAGTTGCGGCGTGCGCCATGCCGTGATTTCGCCAGGATCCCGTTCGACACCGATGGCGATGGCGTTGGCTGCCCGAGAAGATATTCACTTACATGTTTTTCACGATGAGCGCAGTGCATCATTCGCCGCAATCGGAATTGCAAAAGCATCAGGTCTTCCGGCAATTCTGTTGTGTACATCTGGTACAGCAGCAGTCGAGTTTCACTCAGCGGTGGTTGAGGCAAACCACGCTGAGGTGCCGATTTTAGTTTGCACAGCCGACAGACCTCCCGAACTACAGAGTGTTGGCGCTCCACAAACGATAAATCAACAAAATTTATATGGCGACTCTGTGCGATTTTTTCATAATTCCGGGGTACCAAATAGTCGCGATTCACTTACTTGGCGACACTTGGCTCAGGAATTATTTAACGCATCGCTGGGACAAATTCGCGGACCTGTTCACTTGAATCTTCAGTTTCGCGAGCCATTAGTCGCCGAGGCAGATCCTTTGCCGAAGAAGATTTCGGTTATCAAAAATCAACCAGTAACTCAACGCATCGGATTTCGGCAAAAAAGAAAACTGCTTCGCCTCTTAAAAAATCAGCGTGGGGTTATTATCGCGGGATTTGAAATGTACGAGCCAAGAGCGGTTTTAGAATTAGCAACCAAACTGGGCTGGCCCGTTTTCGCTGACCCGCGCAGTGGCACTCGGGTTGTGGGCGAAGCAGTTGTTATTGCTGCAATGGACTCGCTATTGCGAGACAATGAATTCGCCAAGTCGCACAATCCAAGTGTCATTTTAAGAATTGGGTCGCAACCAGTATCAAAAATTGTCAACGCATGGTTGGCAATGTGTGATGTGCCGCAGATCGTAATTACGAGTTCGCCGAGGCTCGTTGATCCAGAACGAAAAACCTCACTACATGTTGTTGGTGAAGTCACACAGATTTGTAGTTCATTAATCGCACAAGTCAAAGCCACAAATCAAGATTGGTTGGATAGTTGGTCCAATGCAGAAAGCAAAGCACAACTTGCGATTAATCAGGTTCTGATAAGTGAGCCCGCAATCAGCGAGCCCGCGATTTCGCGAACTATTTATAGAAATATTCCCGACGGTTCTAACCTTTTCGTCTCTAGTTCGATGCCGATCAGAGATATCGAATGGTTCGCCGCGTCAAGATCAGGACTCAAGGTTTACGCCAATCGTGGAGTGAATGGGATTGATGGTGTTGTTTCGACTGCTGTTGGGGTCGCTTTGGCCAGCAACGCTCCGACTTTTCTGTTGATCGGTGACTTAGCGATGTTGCACGATACAAATGGATTAATTAATTTGGCGCGCCGCCAAGTTGATTTGCGAATAATAGTGATCGACAATCGCGGTGGTGGAATATTTTCGTTTTTACCTCAAGCAACTTTGCTTAATAAAGATAGCTTTGAGATGATTTTTGGAACCCCGCACGATGTCGACTTTGAATTGCTCGCGAAATCTCACGGTATTGACACAAATACAGTTACAACTTTGGATGAACTAACTGAAACTATTTCTCGTAAAGGGTCGTATCTGGTGAGAGTTGTAACCGATCGTGATGAAAACGTGCGAGTCCATGAACGAATTAATCAGCGAGTCTCTGCGTCGCTACGCGAAAGCTAAAACCAATTTGAACAGTCTATTGTTTAACGATTTGTTATCGCAGTTAACATAGCTTGAAATTTTGCTTCTGTTTCCGCTAATTCATTGAGTGGGTCGCTGTCACCGACAATTCCACCGCCAGCAAAAAGATGGGCAGTTCGATCGAAATTATTTATTTCAGCGCAACGAATTGCGACAGCAAAGCAACCATCACCGCCGGCATTGAAATAACCAACTGCGCCACCGTATCTTCCTCGGTCAATGCCTTCGACCCGCATTATATGCTGCAAAGCAATTTCGCGCGGGTGTCCACCAAGTGCGGGCGTTGGACTTAGAGCGTAGGCGAGCTCTAAAACCGTCGGTCTTGGTTCGCTGAGTCGACCTGAAATTTCGGTACCAAGATGTGCGACATTTGCGATTTCCACTATCGAAGGTTCGGGTTGCCAATCCAAATACGAGCACCAAGGCAACAAGGTGTCGTGCACCATATCGATCACAATCCGATGCTCGAGTTGGTTCTTGGTGCTATTAATGAGTTCTTGAGCTAGGAGATCATCAACTTTCGCATCTCCAGTTCGCGAAGTCGTACCGGCGAGAGGATGACTTGAAACTATGTCACCGTCAACACTCACCAATAGCTCAGGTGATGCACCGAGAAAACCCTCGAACATATATCTGTAACTAAAACGATATCTATCTCTTAGTCGCAACAAAATTGAATAGATATCAAACTCTTTATTACTAGTGATGATTAAGTCTCGAGCAATCACGGCTTTTTGAAATTCTCCGTTAGACACAGCATCGCGAGTTAGTCGGACGGCTTCAAGGTAATGCTCAATTGAAACACCTGGAGTTATATCAAATTCAGCAGATGAATCTTGCTGCCCCATTTGAGCAGTGAGATTAAAACTTGCATCATCAATAATTGTGATCCATTGCTGGCCACTATTTGAACAACCAATAACAACGCTTGGAATCACGAAATCGTGTGGCGAAGTACTGTCAAAAGGTATACAGCCAATTGCGACTGGTCCAGCTTGAGCGATCTCAGTTAAATTTTTGTGGTTTAGATTTTTCAGTGCTTGTTGTATCGTTCTGCTGTCGCCGCGCATCGCTACACCACGACCTGCCACACCCAAGCCATTTCGTGCAAATAAATAGCCGTCAGGTCCTACAAATTCGTTCAAGTCAACAGGGTTAACAGTTAAATCAGCAACTAGTTTTGTAATTGCTTGCATTAACTAATTTCGAGTCGCAACAAATAACTGGCTGAGGCCACCCGAAAGTTGTTCGTGTTTAACGCTCGTGAATCCTGATTGTTCGAGCAACTTGATGATTTCATTTGTTGGTGGAAGATATGCGACACTTCGTGGAAGATATTTATACGCCGCTCGATCTGAAAACAGCCCACCAATTATTGGCACAATTTTTCCGAAATATATTGAATTTCCGAAACGGACAAATCTATTTGTCGGTGTACCGACATCCAAAAGCGCGATTCGGCCATTTAATCGCGTCACGCGAGCAAGTTCTTTGAAAAAAACTTGCAGATTTTCGAGATTGCGTAAAGCGAACCCGCAAGTCACACCGTCAATACACGCGTTTGGAAACGGCAAACGAAGAGTGTCTGCTTGGCATCGCGGAGAACCACTTCGATCAGCGCGCAACATCCCAAAAGAGAGATCTACTGATAGGGCGGTATAGCCGGACTTCTGTAACTCAATGCACAGGTCGCCGGTGCCACTGGCAAGGTCTAAAATTCGCGACCCTTCGGGTAGGTCAATTGCGGCGACTGTCCTTTTGCGCCACTTAACATCTAAGCGAAATGTCATTAACCGATTGACAAAGTTATAACGAGGCGCTATTGCATCAAACATTTCCCGTACCGCTTCAACCTTTTCGCTTCCAACCGGGAGGTCACTGCGATCCCAACTTCGGGCTGACTTTTTCGGCGATTTCATGCTTTTTAGACTACGCCAAAAGCAACATCGCATTGCCGATAGAGAATTCATGTCACAGGTCTGACAAGATTACAGCAGGAGTTTTCAAATGATTGATTTCACATTTTCACCCGAAATAGAAAAAGTGCGTTTAAAAGTTCGCGAATTCATGGATACGAAAGTTCGCCCCGAATGGGAAGCAACCGATGAGAATGATCGCGCTGCAGTGGTTCGAACAATCGTCAAGTTGCGTGGTGTCGCGCGAAGTGAATGGAACTTGTGGTTGCCACACATGCCTGCTGAATGGGGTGGCATGGGACTCGGGCCGACTGCAATGGCTGCAGTCTCTGCAGAAGCAGCCAAAGTAAGTATTGGACCGTTTGTGTTGAATGCCCAAGCACCAGATGAGGGTAATCAGCACACTCTTTTGCATTGGGGAACAACCGAACAAAAAGAAAAGTATCTCCGTCCACTGTGTGAAGGCACTACTCGTAGTTGCTTTGCGATGACTGAACCTGAAGTTGCAGGAAGTGATCCGACGTTAATTCAAACTCGCGCGTACAAAGATGGCGAGGAGTGGGTCATCAATGGTCATAAATGGTTCATCTCAGGTGCTCGTGGTGCAAAATTTGCATTATTGATTGCGCGTACTGAAGATGACCCAGATCTACCACAGGCTGCGAACTCGTGTTTTATCGTTGACATCCCTAGCGAAGGTTTCAATATCGTTCGCGATGTTCAGACAATGTCTGGCGGACATAATCATTGCGAAATTCAAATCAACGATTTACGAGTACCAGCTAGGAATATGCTCGGCGGACGAGGTCAGGGTCATCTACTAGGCCAGTATCGTCTTGGGCCTGCTCGACTTGCGCACTGCATGCGTTGGATTGGTCAAGCCGAAATTGCACTTGACATGATGGTTGATCGCGCACTCAAGCGTTATTCACACGGATCGATACTCGCAGAGAAGCAGGGCATCCAGTGGTTGATCGCAGACTCGGCGATGGAAATGTATCAATGCAAATTGATGGTGCTTCACGCGGCTTACAAACTAGAGAGCGGACAGTCTTTTATTTCCGAAGTTTCAATGGCGAAACATTTTGTCGCAAATAGTTTGTGGCGAATTATCGATCGCGCGATACAAGTTCATGGTGCACTTGGGTATTCAACAGATACGCCGTTAGCGAATATGTTGCAACAGGCTCGTTGGAGTCGTTTTGCAGATGGCGCGGATGAAATTCATCAGATGCGGATTGCGCAACGAACTATTGCTGCGTATAAAGATCACGGTTCAACAAAAACAGCTACTGGAGATTTACCACTGTGAGTACATCGAAGCAGCACATCACTTTCGGAGTTTTTATACCACAAGGTTGGAAAATGGAATTGGTTTCAATTTCTGATCCCGTCGCGAAATGGAACAAAAATGTCGAAATTGCGCTGTTAGCGGAGAAACTTGGATACGACTCGATTTGGGTTTACGACCACTTTCATAATGTGCCAAGGCCTGCGCATGAAGCTGTTTTTGAATGTTGGACAGTGATGGCAGCAATCAGTCAACGAACAACAAAGATTCGTCTCGGACAAATGGTTGGTTGCAATCTTTATCGAGAGCCAAGTCTGCTGGCAAAAATTACATCGACGATTGATGTCATTTCTGGGGGGCGGCTTGATTGGGGGATTGGTGCCGGTTGGTATGAAAACGAATGTCGCGGCTATGGGTATGACTTCCCAGAACCAAAAGTGCGCATTGCGATGTTGCGCGAGTGCGTCGAGATTGTGCGATCAATGTGGAGTCAAGAAGAAACAACTTTTGATGGTAAGTACTACAAATTGGTTCGTGGCAATTGTGATCCTAAACCACTTCAGAAGCCGCATCCGCCTATTTGGATTGGCGGTGGAGGCGAGCAACTCACATTGAGGGTTGTCGCCCGATATGCAGACTATTCAAATTTCGGAGGAAGTCCTGATGAATTCGCTCGCAAGGTTGAGATATTGAGGGGTCACTGTTTGGCAGTCGGTCGAGACGAATCTGAAATCAGGAAAACATGGTCACCAGATGTTTTCATTCGCCGAACGGAAAAAGAATTATTGGCGTCCGGAACCAAGAGTTTACGCGGAGATTCTTTTGACGAATGGCAGAAAAATAATCTCGTCGGCACGGTCGAGCAAGTCTCGGAGAAAGTTCAACGATATATTGACCTAGGTTGCAGTGGATTTATTCCGTGGTGTGCCGATTATCCAAGTACAGAGACTGTTGAGTTATTCGCCGAAGTAATGAGAAATTTTCGATAGTTTGAGTTAAGTTTTAAGTATTTATAGATAATAACGAAATACAACTTCAGCGACGCAAGATGGTTTTTTTGCGTTCTCTACTTCGAACGTAGTTTCGAGAGTTACTTGAACTCCACCAGTTACGTCTTCGACTGAAAGAAGTTTTACACCCGCGCGAAGTTTTGAACCAACAGGTACTGGGGACGGGAAGCGAACCTTATTCGCGCCATAATTAACACCCATGGCAACACCTTCAACACTAAATATCTGTGGCAACATCACTGGTCCGAGCGACAAAGTTAAATAACCGTGAGCAATCGGTCCGCCGAAAGGTCCGGCCTTCGCTCTCTCAACATCAATGTGAATCCACTGGTGGTCGCCAGTTGCATCGGCAAAACGGTTGACTTGATCTTGTGTGACTGTTAAGTAATCTGAGTAACCCAGATGGTTGCCAATCATTGATTTCAGTTCATCAACACCTTTGATAATGAGTTTTGTCATCTAATAAGTGTGGCAGATCTACTACCAGAATTCGCTAGTCAAACGCTCAAGCAAAAGTTGCCGGTGGAGCCAACTATCTGTACCAGATGCGTTGGTGCGACCGACTTTGAGGGTGCAACATCAATGTGCACAAAGCGATTTCGAAGATCAGGCTTGTTGTGCTACCTCCGCTTATTTTGCGATACAAACTAATTTCACCACCGAGCATATTTGAGAGGTCGGAGAACGCCCAATACCGCAATACAAATGGCGAGAAGGCTGCTGCCACGCCAAACTTGTAACCCAATTTACGATCGTTAGCCATCAACAGACCTCCGAACGCATGAAAACTCACGACCGCCAGAGCGAGTAATGCACCAAACCAGTAACGGGTTCTTAGATATCCGAGATAGTCAGTTTTGTCAATCACACTGATCAACGCGAAAAATCCATTTAGATATAACAGCATTGAAGCAATCTGTAGAGTCTGCGGCTGCATTCTGTCAAACCATTTTCGCCAATTAATATTTAGCATCCTTCAATTGTGGCAGATCCTGATCGGGGTTATGGGTAGCCTTCTGTCGTGCGAACTGCGTTTGTTTCTCTTGTTGGTAGACCCAACGTTGGAAAATCAACTTTACTCAACGCTCTAATCGGAAAAAAAGTCAGCATTGTTTCAGATAAGCCTCAAACAACACGAACCCGGGTTCGAGGCATTGTCACTACCGCTGACACTCAACTTGTGTTCGTCGACACACCCGGATTGCATAAGGCAACTACGGCACTTGGTCAAAGAGTGAATTCAACCGCACTCGAGTCGATGCGTGATGTAGATGTCGTCTGTTTAGTTTTAGACGCAACACAGACTGTCGGCACTGGTGATCAATGGGTGAGTCAACAACTTGAGATCAAAAATGCGATTGTAATTTTGAATAAGACAGATGCCGTACCTACGAGTAAAGTTTTGAGTCAGTTATCTGCGGCGGCAAAATTTGGCGCAGCAGAGTATTTTCCGGTTTCTGCAAAAACCGGTGACGGAGTGAAAGAACTTATCGACGCCCTTTCGCGGCGAGCAGTAGTCGGTGATGCGATGTTTCCAACGGATATGGTTTCTGAGACTCCGCAGGCTGAGTGGATCGCTGAACTTGTACGTGAGCAACTGCTCGCGGTGACTCGGGATGAATTGCCATATTCAATCGCAACTCGTGTGACTGAGTGGGAGTGGCCAAGGGTGCGTTGCGAGATTATTGTTGAACGCGAAAGCCAAAAAGGAATGGTCATCGGCAAGTCTGGAAGTCTTCTCAAGTCTGTAGGAATTGAAGTTCGCAAGCAAATGCCAGATGGCGCATATCTTGAATTATTTGTCGTAGTTGACAAAGATTGGCAACATCGTGCAGATCGGGTTGAACGCCTCGGCTACTAGTCACTCACTTACGAGCAGCACGAAATAATCATCAAAACTAACTGGAACTCCTGGTTTGACGAGGTCTCCTTTTCCGCGAGGCACAGCGATTTGAACTCCATTGACACTAAAAAGAACTTGACCAATACCGGGCCGTCGAGTGAAGGTCAGTACGAGTTGGGCGATGGCAAGTCGCTGGTCAACAGGAGATAGTCCTGCGAGAATAAATCCGCTTGAATCAATAGTCGCGATTCCTTTAGCGATCTGAATTGTCGCATTAAGTTGTGGTGAAAGGGCACTTCGCAAACCTAAGCCTGCGTCTCCTGACGGTGGACCCGCGATTAGTGCTGCAAGAACTTGCGAAGTTGTCGCAGGGCTTGCTATTTGTATTCTCGTCGCGAGAACTTTGTTGTTGCTGATGTAATAAAGATCCACGGTTTCATTGATATTCTCGACCGACTGCTCCGACCCATTTGTCTGCGACTTATCTTGTTGCTGCGCGATTGTCGTAGATGTTGTTGTGGTGCTTGTGGTTGTAACATTCAATTCAAAAGGGATATTTGAGTCACTAATCGCAACAAATTTACTTGAACTTGGCACACCGCACGAACTTGCGACGAATGTAACTACAAAAATTAAATTCGCTTTAAGTAACGTGAATCTTAAACTTGTAGTCATAATTCTTGACTTTGCAAATTTTCGTTTATTGACTTGCGACTGATAACTACAATAAATCTTGCTCCACCAGAACTAGTATTTTCCACCCAAGCACTTCCGTTCAACGCGCGTGCATGTTCTTGGACAATCGCAAGGCCAAGACCGCTGCCAGTGCTGTTGCGCGATGCAGATCCCCTTGCGAAACGCTCAAAAATTCGCTCCCGTTCACTTTGTGCAATACCCGAGCCAGCATCTTCAACGATGATTCGAAGTTCGTTGGCATCTCCTGTTACCGAGATTGCAGTCGCACCTCCGGCGTGGTCACGCGCATTTTCCAAAAGATTTAATACGATTCTCTCAATTCTGCGGCGATCAAGAATTGTTTCGTCTTGCTTATTTAGTGTTGTGATAAACGGAGTCTCCCCGAACCCGTGTCGTTGTGAGACGCGTCTAACAAGGTCGGCAAGATTAACTGTTTCGTCATTTGGCGCTCCTGCGCCAGCGTCAATTCTGGAGAGTTCGAGCAAATCTAAAACCGTTCGATCAAATCTTCGTACTTGGTTTGCGACGATATCGAACGCCTGCTGATTTCGTTCACTGAGTTCATCACGTCGTGCTTGTAACACCTCAACGGCGGCTGCGAGTGCTGTTACTGGTGAACGTAACTCATGGCTTACATCACTTGCGAAACGTGCCTCGCGTTGAATTCGACTTTGAACAGCGTCCACCATGTTATTAAACGATCCAGCAAGTCTTGCTAGTTCGGGATCACTTTCTTCGGCTAATCGAACATCCAAACCTCCGGATGCAATATCGGTTGCTGCTCTAGCAACACGGCGAAGCGGACTCAAAACTCGGGTGCTTGTTCGTAGCCCAAGCAGCCCTGCGGCAAATGTAATTAGCAGTACTCCGAAACTTAGAGTTGTTCGAAGAGTTGTCAAAGTGCGAGAAACATCAGTTAACGGAAATGCCTCAAAATAATGCGCGTTAATCGCAACAATGTTGACACCGATGGCCTCATATGGTTCACCATCGAATATAAATCTCTGGCTACCTGTGGTGCCGGAAAGAGTTTTTGAGACTAGTTCGATTGGTAAATTTGACTGTGTAAAGCGAAGTGGCTCCTGAGGATAGAATGAGCCATCATCGGCGAGATGTAGCACCGCATAGCCGCCGCGTTCGCTACGAATATTCGTCATCAAATCACCGGCGTCCGAAGAGTTCAGAGAAATTACTGTTCGCACAAGTTGCGCATTGTTAAATGCTTGGCGAGTTGCGAACTCGGTGCGTTGATCTAATAAATATGCACGGGTTGATGCGTATGTGACGATGCTCAATACGAGCGCTGCGGCTAGTGAGGCAAGACCAAAATATAGAACCATTCGGCCACGCAAACCGCGAAGATTCTTCAGACTCGCAACCATCTGCGTAATTGTCAAGCCTGTGTGTTTGTCGGCTATCTGGTCCACCACCTAAGCAT
This sequence comes from Ferrithrix thermotolerans DSM 19514, assembly GCA_945861325.1. Taxonomy (GTDB): domain Bacteria; phylum Actinomycetota; class Acidimicrobiia; order Acidimicrobiales; family Ilumatobacteraceae; genus BACL27. The sequence goes on along the minus strand of CAMATY010000022.1, from coordinate 4,205 downwards.
TGCCGATTTTTGCTAAACCCCCACCGACGGGAGTCAAGGGGGAGCATGACGTCCCGCCGGTGTGTTAGTGAATTCTCTAATCCTTATATGACGGTCAGTTCGTAGAACTGTGCTATTTCTGTAACAATCCCAACTATTAGGGCAGAATATGGTCGTGCAGAAACTGCTTTTCATTGAAGACGACGATCACATCAGGACGGCCCTTCGCCTCGCACTCGAGGACGAAGGATATGCAATAACCGAGGCGGTAGACGGAATAACAGGATTGAAGGCGTTTGACCTTGATTCGTTTGATTTAGTTTTATTAGATTTACGGCTTCCAGATCTGTCTGGCTTTGAAGTTTGTCGGTTGTTGCGTGCGAAAAGTTTAGTGCCAATAATTATTGTCACTGCGCAAACGGACACTCACGATTTAGTTGCGGGGCTCGAAGCAGGAGCTGACGACTATGTAACCAAGCCAGTGATTGCTAAAGAACTTGCTGCAAGAATTCGAGCGGCGTTACGAAGAACAACATTGACTTCATCAATGCTTGGTTCAAATGACCGATTTATTGTCAGGGATATTGAGTTGAGGGTACAACAAGGCATTGTTTTAAAATCTGGTGCCGAAATTTTGCTTACAAAAACTGAATTTCGTCTACTGCAGATATTTTTAGAAAATCAAAACAACGTTTTATCTCGGGATCAGCTGCTTGAAATCGTCTGGGGTTACGAGTATTTGGGTGACAGTCGTCTTGTTGATGCGCACATCCGACGATTGCGAGTAAAGATCGAGGATTCTCCCGACGACCCTAAAATTATTGTGACAGTTCGGGGAATGGGTTATCGGTTGCTGACAGCGTGACGCAGAAAATCGTGCGCTTCGCTGGCAACAATAGTCATCTCCATCGGTGGCAACATTGCAATTATCGTCTTACCGTAACCTTTGGTTACAAGCCGCGGGTCTAAGACTGCAACAACTCCCATGTCGGTTTGAGTTCTTATGAGTCGGCCCGAGGCTTGAGCAAGTTTTGTAGCAACAATCGGAATGTCGATTGCAGTGAAGGCAGACTTTCCGTGTACCTCTCGTCGCGCACTCATTAATGGATCTGTTGGCACAGGGAATGGAAGTCGATCAATAATTACGAGACTTAAAGTTGATCCGGGTACATCCACTCCTTGGAAAAAACTTTGGGTCGCAAATAGGCAACTTGACTCATTGGCCGTAAATTTTCGTAGTAACTCCATTTTGGGAAGATCATCTTGTTTCAAGATTTCAAAACCCAGACGATCTTTAAGATCGTTATATGCCGCGTTCAGTCTTGCGTAGCTCGTAAACAGAGCAAGAGTTCTGCCTCCAGCCGCGTCTATCAACGATTTAATTTCTGCGTGAACCACTTTGTCGCGAGGGCCTTGTGCTGGGTCTGGAAGATGTGAGGCGCAGTAAAGTAACGCATTGCGTTGATAGTCAAATGGGCTGGCAACACTGTGCGCATCAAATCCTTCGGGCGGCAAACCAATTCTTTGTGGCAAATTCATAGGAATTGTCGCACTCGTCATGATTGCGGTGCGTTGTGACCAAACCGATTCATTTAATAACGACCCGACATCGAGCGGCCGCATCTCTAGCGCGCTTCGGTCAGCAGTGCCGGAAATATAGGCGACATATCCAGCGCGGTCTTGAAGTGCCAAATCTAAATCGTTTAGAAATCTTGTGCAGACAGATTGTGCTCGTAGCTTGCGTTGTTTCGCCGAATCATCGTTCGTGTTGATTGTTCGAAGTGACTCGAGTGCCTCGCTGGCTCGACCACGCAACTCGATTAGCGTCTCACGAGTTTCACCAGTAAGTGGCAAAACAACTCGTTGATTTATCAATGGAGCAAGTTGATCACGCAGGCGGCTGGCACTCTTAGCAAAACCGCCAGATAACGCATCATCTCTAACGATCACACGCATTGATGAGGCAAGACTTGTTATTCTGCCGGGGCTGATCTCTAGTCCGCTTGAGTCGCTGACCACATCTTCAAGTTCATGAGCCTCGTCAAAAATTACTACATCATGTTCGCCGACAATTGTGCCTTCGGCGGCAATGTCAAGGGCATAAAGCCAACCATTGACTACGACGATGTCGGAAGTTTGACTTTGTGCACGAGCACGCTCGGCAAAGCAAATTTCACCTTGTGGGCATCGTGAAGCACCTGGACATTCTTCGCTTGTGACACTGACCATCTGCCACGCTTGTTTTTGTGGTTGCCAACTCAATTCACCTTCGTCACCAGTTTGTGTAACGGCTGACCACTCAACAAGTTTTTTTATATCAGCCTTAACTTTTGGTGACACATCGCCAAGTTCTAATCGCGACACCGCACGCTCGGCGAGTTCGACAATTCTCTGTCGGCAGAGATAATTGCTCCTGCCTTTTAGGACCGTCCAAGTGATTGGTTTGGCAAGGGATTCATTCAGCGCATTAGCTAGCAACGGTAAATCATTTTGCGAAAGTTGATCTTGCAGTGCCTTAGTCACGGTCGATACGACGATGCGACGACCCGACAACACTGCGGGGACTAGATAACCAAGAGTTTTGCCGGTACCGGTACCCGCTTGAACAATCAGATGTCTGTCATTGCGCAACGCTCGACCAACGAGTATCGCCATCTCATCTTGCCCTTGACGTTCTTCTGAGTTTGCGATTTGATCTGTAACCAAGTGAAGTGCATCCAGGATTTCTTGATCAGCAGAATTAGCCGTCATGTTTTGCGAATCAGTATTTGATTAACGCGAGCGCCGCGTCTAATTCGACAGCATCAAAATCTGGCCAAGGACGGTCGGTAAAGTAAATTTCTGCGCCAGATATCTGCCAAAGCAAGAAGTTTGAAATTCGTGACTCACCCGAAGTGCGGACTAACACATCAACGGGAGGAAGTGATGAGTCGTAGAGGTTTAGCGACAAGTTTTCGGTCGTAACTAATTGCCTGTCGCGAATCAGGTTTTTTGCAGATCGCGTAATTTCGGCACGCGAGCCGTAATCAAACGCAACTGTCATAACCATGCCAGTGTTGGCGGATGTATCTGCGATAGCTTTTCGAATCGCACGCTGCACAAAAACAGGCGTTCGAGACCCTGGCTCGTCAAATGGGCGACCTATCCAGTTAACACGAACATTGTTCTGGTTAAGTTCTTCAATCCGCCCGAAGAGTTTCTTGTGCAAACCTAAAATATGTCTAACTTCAGCTTGGGGACGAACCCAATTTTCCGTAGAAAAACCAAAGACTGTCAAATGAGTGATCTCGCGTTTCGAAGCAGCGCGAACAACATCCGAAAGAGACTCTTCGCCAGCGGTGTGTCCAGCGGTTCTTGGCAATCCGCGCTTGCGTGCCCATCGGCCGTTGCCATCCATAATGCATGCGACATGAACCATCTTTGAATCCACTTCTTGAACGCTACTAAGTGCGGATTGAGTATCCGAGTAACGAGCGACTATGAATGCCTGGTATTTACTATCATTGTCAGGCATTTGAGCACCACCCGAAAGGACTCAACGATGTTGTCATATTTGAGAAACCTTCAATCAAAACTAATTTTTCTTCATTCATTAATCTTTTCACTTTTTTCAAGTTTTTACATCCTTATTTTTTCGGCAAAAACTGATCTGAATGATTTTGATGCACGGTTCACAGCGATGATGGCGAGCTATCAGATTCGCGATACAACGAGCATTTTTGGGTTACGAAGTGATTTTTTATCTGGCCTAGGAAATTTGCAGCAGGGATATTTATGGAAATTTGATCTAGTCTCCTATATGGGTGTGACGTTTGGTAAGACTTACAACCCGTATTTCGTAACTGTGATCATTTCAATTCTTCTTTTCATTTGCAGCTATGCCTTCGCGCGCAAATTCAAGGCATCAGAATCCGTCGCAATTTTCGCTGCCTATTTGGTGCCCGTAAGCGCGGTCTGGTCGCATGCTCATGGATTAGTTGATAATCAGAATTACGCATTGGTTCCACAATCAGCATCGCTATTGCTGTTCAGCATGTTGTTTGTTATGTGTGTTGAAAGTATCGGGGTTGGCAGTCTTCGTCAGAATTTTTTTTCGTCAATTGCTGCATTGTTCGTGCTCCTTTACATGTGTGCGGTACTTACGCAAACCCTCGTTCTAACTTGTTCTTTGATCGGGTCAGTTTGTGTTGGAAGTTATATCAAATTGATTGTTGATCGGCGGTTTG
>CAMATY010000021.1 GCA_945861325.1 Ferrithrix thermotolerans DSM 19514 | reverse complement strand
GCACTTGACAGTCGTGAGAAACAAGGAGTGTGGGGTGGAGTGTCGGCTCGAGAACGCCGTCGGTTACTTCGTATTGGACGGCGCATTGCCTAGCAACGAGTTCGTGTGAGTGAAATAGATTCCGCTGGTGGTTGGCCACAAATAATTTCACAGTTGCTGTCGCGTGAAGATTTGACGGCCAGTCATGCTGGTGCGGCGATGAGGTCAGTGCTTTCGGGTGAGGCCACGCCATCACAGATAACTGCATTTATCATTTCGCTTCGTGCAAAAGGCGAAACAGAAGTTGAGCTTGAAGGAATGTTGGCTGAGGTGCGTCGTGCAGCAGAGCGTGTTGCTCTGAGCGATGAAATTGCTGAGCGAGCGATAGACATTGTCGGTACTGGTGGCGATCACAGTTATTCAGTGAATATTTCAACGATGGCGTCAATGGTTGTTGCAGGCGCCGGAATACCAGTTTGTAAACACGGCAGTCGTGCATCATCTTCAAAGAGTGGCGCAGCCGATGTACTTGAAGCTCTCGGTGTCGCTATTGAATTAGACGGCCCAAGTGTTACACGGTGTGTTGAAGAAGCAGGTTTTGGTTTCTGCTTTGCGCAAAGATTTCATCCAGCATTTCGTTTCACCGGCCCATCACGCCGAGAAATTGGTGTGCCAACAGTTTTTAATTTGCTTGGACCAATGGCCAACCCTGCACCAGTCTCGTTTATGGTTGTCGGCGTCGGAGACCCTAAGGCAGCCAGCGTGATGGCTCATGCATTGATCACACGAGGAGTAAAGCGGGCGTGGGTCGTGCATGGACACGGCGGACTCGACGAACTTTCATTGAGCGGTCCATGTCCAGTTGTCGAAATGCAAAACGGCAAATTGCGAGAATTTGAGATTGATGCAAGTTCGCTTGGTCTGGCTTTTGCTGATGTTGCTGCAGTCCGAGGTGGAGAACCACGCGACAACGCGAAGATGTTTCGCGAAATGTTAGACGGTACTAAGAATGCAATTCGAGACATCGTGGTACTTAATGCGGCAGCCGGAATCGTCGTATCTGGCAAGGCTGTTGATATGTCACAAGGCGTCGAGATGGCAAAAGCGTCAATAGATTCTGGTGCGGCACGAGATGTATTAGATGAAGTAATACGCGTAAGTGTTGATGCTGCCAAGCACATGGCACACTAAAATTATCCGAGACTATGAACACATTAAATAACTCTGTCGCTGTTCGCGTGCCTGCAAGTTCTGCAAACATTGGACCTGGTTTTGATGTGCTCGGTATGGCACTGTCGTTACATCTTGAAGCAGGCTTTGGTTCGTCGCCCGCAGATTCAGTTGAAGCAACGGCTAATCATCCAACGCTCGTGGCATTTAATCACTGCGGAGGACAGGGCCCGTTGTGGGTTCGCTCACAAATGCCGATGGGTAAAGGCATGGGATTTAGTGGAGCCGCACGGATCGCAGGTGTTTCGCTTGCGCATGCACAAAAAAATGGTACTGATGAAAGTGTTTTTGCTGCTGCGCAAACAGAACTTTTAGCGATCGCAACAGAACTTGAAGGACATCCTGACAATGTCGCGGCATCGCTACTTGGTGGAGTAGTTGCAAGTGTGGCCGGCTCAACTGTTCGAATTCCTTCACCGCTAGACCCCGCGATAATTGTTTGGGTGCCACAGGAGCAGACATCAACTAAAGAATCTCGTACCAAACTTCCAACGACTTTGCCGTTTGCAGATGCGGTATTTAATGTCGGAAGAACTGCTCTTTTAGTTGCAGCATTAGCGGCTGGCGATATTTCGGCGCTGCGTATCGCGACGCAAGATCGGTTGCATCAGGATGTTCGGTTCAAAAAAGTTCCCGGATCGCAAGCAGCATTTAATATTTTGCTGGAGTCTGGTGTTTGGTGCGCTTGGCTATCTGGTTCGGGTCCGACAATTGCTGCGATGTGTAGTCACACCGATGCTCAACATATTGTAGAAAAGTTGCCGCATCACGGGTCAACCATGGTTTTGCGGATTGCTAAGCAAGGCGCTCAACTTCTCGCAATTTAGATTTGTCAAAACTCTGCTACACCCTCTAGGCAGTATTGATTAACGCAATCAATATCAAGACAAAACAGAGGAGACCAAGAGTGCAAAATTCCCCCCGAATTCCAGTTACAGGCCAAGAGTTTCCAAACAATGGTGCGATCGAAATTAATTGCGATACTTGCGTCATGCGGGCGAGTGCCGCGTGTGATGATTGTGTTGTCTCGTTCTTTTGCGACGAATCCAGTGAGCCTGCAGTGGTTTTGAACCTAGAAGAACAAAGAACTCTAAGAATGCTTGCAAATGCCGGAATGGTGCCTACGCTTCGGCATCGTGCAGTTAGCTAAAAAAACAGCCAATAAATCGGTTCGGGCAGAGCCTTCAAAAGACTCGGCGATTTCATCAGTTCGCTATGGCGAGCAACTTATTGCAATTGGTATTGCAGCAGGGTTGCACCGAGTCGGCATAACTAACGCGCAAGTGTTGCATCGCGCTCGAACTGCACTGACCGAAAGAAAATCGCTTGGGTTGCACAACGAAATGCAATTCACTTATCGCAATCCAGCAAGAAGCACCGATCCGACGAGCACGATGGCGTCGGCAAAGTCAATAATCGTTGGTGCGCGATCGTATGCCACGGAGATGCCGCCAAGCCCGAGTGAAGTCTCGGCCCGAGTGGCTCGGTATATGTGGGTTGATTATTACGAGATGCTTAAAGAGGGGCTACAAAAAATTGCGTTACAGCTAAAAGACGACGGTTGGCGGGCAATTGTTTTGGCTGATGACAATTCAATAGTTGATCGTGAAGTCGCCTATCAAGCAGGTCTTGGATGGTATGGCAAAAATGCGAATCTTTTAATTGAAGGTGCTGGAAGTTATTTTGTACTCGGCAGTGTGATCACAGATGCACCACTAGGACCAATTGCAACTTTGGTTGAAGATGGCTGTGGTTCGTGCCGCCGCTGTCTAGATAATTGTCCAACGCAAGCGATAATCGCTCCGGGCGTTGTTGATGCTCGAAAATGCTTGTCATGGTTGTTGCAGAAACCTGGAATATTTGATCCCGCATATCGCGTCGCATTGGGCGATCGCCTTTACGGCTGTGATGATTGCCAAGAGGTTTGTCCGCCAACAGTTCGCCGAGCAATTGTCGAAAATTCTGGTGTTAAACCAAGAGCGTGGGTTGATGTGATGTCAATTCTTACTCTAGATGATCAAACTCTGCTGACGAAATTCAAGGCATGGTATATCTCTGATCGTGACCCAAAGTGGCTCCGCCGAAACGCTCTGATAATTCTCGGCAACATTGGTGATTTGTCTGACGAGGTGACTCATTTAATTCTCAAACAATATTTAGTTGATCCTGATCCAGTTTTGCGAGCCCACGCAGTTTGGGCTGCTGCCAGGTTGGGTCTAAAACAGTTTTTACCGACGAGCGATAGCGATCCGATCGTGCAGGCTGAACTCGACTCGCTGCCAAGCGTAAAGTAGAAGCAGATGAAGCATCTTTTAGTAACGAATGATTTTCCACCAAAAGTTGGTGGCATTCAGAATCTTCTGTACGAGTGGTGGCGTCGCTTGCCACCAGAAACTTTTGCAGTTTTGACAAGCCCATATCAAGGCTCACGAGAATTTGACAGTGCGCAAAAATTTTTAATTAGGCGAACGCCTGAGCCAGTTCTGCTCCCACATCCGATTATGGCTCGACGAATAAATGAAATGGCTCACGAAGTTGGTGCTGAGTTAATTGTTCTTGACCCTGCAGTGCCACTCGGAATCATTGGACCGTGGCTGGACCTGCCGTATGCAGTTGTTCTGCACGGAGCGGAAGTGACTGTGCCTGGTCGACTTCCGGTATCAAAAAAAGTTCTCAGCAATGTTTTGCGCAAAGCTTCGATAGTGATTGCTTCAGGTACATATCCTGCAAAAGAAGCACAGCGTGCGGCTGGTCGTAGTTTGGACATCTCAGTTGTAACTCCTGGTGTTGATATCCAAAGGTTTAGACCGCTATCGCAACAGCAAAAAGTTGATGCGCGCGCATACTTTTCGATTGACGAAAACGCAGATCTTATTGTCGGCATCAGTCGCCTCGTGCCACGAAAAGGTTTCGATGTTTTGATTCGGGCTGCGGCACATTTGGTGAATGATTTTCCTAATTTGAGATTGGTAATTGGCGGTAGCGGTCGTGACCGTAATCGACTTGAACGAATTATTAGAGAATTGCGCGCACCAGTAACGATGCTGGGTCGAATTAGTGATGACGATCTGCCGATGCTTTATGGTTGCGCCGACATTTGCGCGATGCTTTGTCGCTCTCGTTGGGGAGGTCTTGAACAAGAAGGATTCGGAATCGTTTTCGCTGAAGCAGCGGCATGTGGCGTGCCTCAAATTGCTGGTCAAAGCGGTGGTGCAGCCGATGCTGTTGCAGATGGCGAAACCGGACTAATAATTCGCAATCCAGAACGAGTAGACGATGTCGTCACTGGATTGCGACAATTGTTGAACGACGAAAATCGACGGATAAAGATGGGCGAGGCGTCAAGATTGCGTGCTGAGAATCTCTTTGATTACGACAAACTTGCATTGACTCTGGGCAAGGCGTTGAAAGCGCTCTAGTTTGTGGTGTAATAGTGGGGTGCCTGATTCAGCATCCGAGTTCGAAATCATTGAAGCCACCCCTGAGCATTGTTTTGCGGTCGCTACTGATGTTGAAAGTTATCCAGTTTGGGCACACGATGTTAAAGAAGCGACGATTCGCGAACGCGACGGTGAGTTACGACCAGTTCTTGTTGACTATCGTGTTGCGGCACTCGGTCGAAGCACAAGTTACTCACTTAAGTATGACTATTCGCAAGCACCGAAAAGTATTTCGTGGCATCTTGTACAAGGTGATATTGAGCGGGCGATTGATGGTGAGTACCGTTTCGAACCAGAAGGTGCAGCAACAAAAGTTACATATGTTTTATCGATTGAGTTGATAGTCCCAATTCCAGGTTTCATTAAACGTCGTGCCGAAGGTCGCATCTTGCATACCTTGAAAGAACTAAAGGATCGCTGCGAGTCGTGACTGCAGTTGCCGGCATTGATGTCGGTGGAACAAAGTGTCTCGGAGTTTTGTTCGAGGGCGGAGAGATTGTTAAATCTGTTCGTCGCCCGACACCTCATGCCGATGAATTAGTAAAGACTCTTGCAGAGATTGCACGCGAATTAGGAAATTACAAAACTCTTGGAGTCGGAGTTCCTGGATTAATAACGCCCGAAGGTGTAGTTCGCGAGTCGCCAAATTTGACCGGTGCGATCGAACTTGATTTACGTACTCAACTACAAAAAGAACTCGGTCACGATATTGATGTCGAAAATGACGCAACTTCGGCGGCGTATGCAGAGTGGCAATTTGGCGCTGGTCAAGGTGCAACCGACATGTGGATGGTCACCTTAGGCACGGGTATTGGTGGCGGTTTCGTGTCTGGTTCAAAATTGCAACGAGGTAGTCATGGTTTTGCTGGCGAGATTGGCCACATGATTGTCGAGAGTCAAGGGATTTTGTGTCCATGCGGGCAACGCGGGTGTTGGGAGCGTTATGCATCAGGTTCTGGACTGGCAACAATTGCAGGTGGTGAGCGCGGCGAAGAAGTCATTGCCCGTGCGGTTGCTGGCGATAAGCAGGCGCTCGGTTTTCTTGACACGTTCGGCAAGTGGGTGGCGATTGGTTTGGTTAACTTGACCAATATCACTGATCCGAATGTGATTGTGATTGGTGGCGGTCTTGCCGAAGCGGCAGATTCAGTGATGCCACATATCAAGAGTTGGTATAAAAAATTACTTTACGCACCAGATAATCGTCAGCATCCTGATTTACGTGTGGCGCAACTCGGTGAGAGCGCGGGCGCAATTGGTGTCGCACTACTCTCGGCGCTTTAAATAATTAAATAACTAGCGAGCCCAGTGCATTGATCGAGCGATCGCAGTTTGCCACGCTTGATAACCGGTCGGCTCGGCTTGTGGTGAAAACTTTTTTTCGAGTTGCCATGCTTTTGAAATATCTTCGGTCGACTGCCAAACCCCTTGTGCTAATCCAGCTAAGTAGGCAGCGCCCATCGCGGTGGTCTCCAATTCTTTTGGACGTAATACATCCACCGCCAAATGATCGGCTTGAAGTTGCAGCATCATGTCGATCACCGCGGCACCGCCATCAACGCGCAACTCACTAACGCAAACTCCTGATGCTTTTGTCATTGACTCAACTACATCGCGAGTTTGAAAAACTATTGATTCAATTGTCGCACGGGCAATGTGCGCGCGCGAAGTGCCGCGTGTGATTCCGAAAATTGAACCACGAGCGTAAGCATCCCACCATGGACTGCCAAGACCAGTAAACGCTGGCACAACAACAACACCTCCCGAGTCGGTGACGCTTTGCGCTAATGGAGTGATCTCACTTGCGTTATCAATAATGTTTAATCCATCACGAAGCCATTGAATTGCGGCTCCAGTTACAAAGATTGCACCTTCAAGTGCATATACGGGTTTTTCAGAACCAAGTTGCCAGGCGAGTGTTGTCAGAATTCCATCTTTTGGGGATGGGCAGGTCGTGCCAACATTCATCAGCACAAAACTTCCAGTTCCGTATGTGTTTTTAGTACTGCCTGGTGTGAAACATGCTTGACCAAATAATGCCGCGTGCTGGTCACCAGCAACTCCGGTGATTGCGATACCTGCGGGCAGTGATCCGTGTTCAACGGTCACACCGAAATCGCTGCTTGATGGACGAACTTCGGGCAAAAATTTAATTTGGATACCGAGCATCTTTGTGAGATCTTTACTCCACTTCATTTTGGTGATATCAAACAGCATTGTTCGACTTGCATTTGTGCAGTCGGTAACAAAAGATTTTCCACCAGTGAGATTCCAGATCAACCACGAGTCAATTGTCCCGATACATAGGTCGTCGTCTTGTCGAAGTTCGCGGTTCGTAAGTAACCATTCAATTTTAGTTCCAGAAAAATACGGATCTAAAACCAAGCCTGTTTGTTGTCTGACTATCGGCAGATTTTCGGCGAGTTCTAAACATCGATCGGCAGTGCGTCGGTCTTGCCAGACAATCGCTGAGCCATAGGGTTTGCCAGTTAGTTTGCTCCACGCAACAATTGTTTCGCGTTGGTTAGTAATACCAATTGCCGCCACGGTCTGATTTAATTGCGCTACAACTTGTTGCAAAGTAGCCAGCACTGATTGCCAAATTTCTTGTGCATCATGCTCAACCCAACCAGGTTGCGGAAAATATTGCGTGAACTCCCGGTACGAACTAATTGATGGAGTTCCGTCGTCGAACACCGCTCGAGAGCGAACTCCAGTTGTACCGGCATCAATTGCGATTACGACACTCATTTTTTTTGAAGTGTTCACATTTTAAATAAAGTAGCTAAGAGCGCTCGCACACGAGTTTGCTTAATGTATCAAAAATTCCGGGACTCGCGATCATTATTTCGGCCGGGCTCGAAAGTCCACCGCTGAAACTTCCACTTCGCGCACCGGCCTCTAATGCGATTAATTCACCAGCCGCAATATCCCATGAATGCAAATTTTCTTCAAAGTATGCGTCAACTCTGCCACAAGCCACAAAGCAGATGTCAACACTTGCCGCGCCAAGCCGGCGGATGTCGCGTACCTGGTGGATAAAAGTTGAGACTCGCTTTGATTGCAAGGTTCGCTGCTCGGGTGAATAACTAAAACCAGTGCAAACGAGCGCCTTTGAAATATCTGTGATTTGATTGCAGTGAATCTTTGCGCCATTCAAAAATGCCCCGCCACCACGAGTTGCCGTAAACGTCTCGTCAAGAGCAGGTATATATACGACACCAACTAGCGGCCCATTCTCATCGCTAACACCAATTGAGACGCTCCAACTTGGCAGTGCATACAAAAAGTTAGTTGTGCCGTCAATCGGGTCAATACACCAAGTGAAGCCACTGTTGCCAGTGTGTGAGCCACCTTCTTCGCCGATAATTGAATCGTTTGGGCGGCGGGCACGAATCTCGCCGACAATATATTTCTCTGTGGCCTTGTCAAACTCAGTAACCATGTCTGTGCTCGTGGTTTTCGTCTGCACATCTTTAAGTCCAATTCGACGACCTTCAAATGCCCACTTGCCACCTGTCACGGCAAGTTCGATACAAATTTCTAGCAAACGAGACGTCGTGATTGATACTGAACCAGTTGCTGAAACAGTCATTTGTGATCCTCAAGTTCGCGCCATTCACCGAGTGCACGCAACACAAGAACTACAACGATGCTCATACCGATTGCGCTGACCACAGCACCAGTGACCAGACCGATTGAGTTCGGCAAATCGCAAGCGCCATCACATTGCAGATCAATCAACGAAAACCCGATCAGTGCCCCGGCCAGACCTGCAATTATTATTCCAACGAAGGCGAATGCTCTGGCAGTTACAGAAGGCAACGCTGAAAGTGAGCCTGTGCGGTCTGTCTGGCTTGCATTCATCTTTATGAGCGTAGGTTCGCAAAATGAAGTTGCAATGGATGGCTAGCGTTTCGTAAGTGGATATCAATAACTCAGTCAATTTGCGAACGATTTTGCATGTTGATATGGATATGTTTTATGTTGCAGTTGAATTGCGCCGAAATCCTCAACTTGTTGGGCGACCAGTTGTCGTTGGTGGTGACGGTGCGCGCGGGGTAGTTGCTGCGGCATCGTATGAAGCTCGTCGATTTGGAGTTTTCTCAGCGATGTCATCGGCCCAGGCAAAACGCCTTTGTCCGCAAGCAATTTTTTTGCCGGGTGACCATGAGCTTTACTCAGATGTCAGCCACGAAGTATTTGAAGTTTTTAATGAGTTCACGCCATTAGTCGAAGGTCTGTCACTTGATGAAGCATTTTTGGATGTCACCGGGTCGCTTCGATTATTCGGCAACTCAGTAACTATCGCTGGCGAAGTCCGACGACGCGTTGAACAAGTAACACAACTTAAATGCAGTGTCGGAATTGCACCAAACAAGTTCTTAGCAAAACTTGCATCGGTTGTTGCTAAGCCCCAAGCATCTAAGGATGGGGTTGTCGCCGGACATGGAGTCTATGAGGTCACGCCAGGTCATGAACTTGAATTTTTGCACCCCCTCGCTGTTGGCGCTCTGTGGGGTGTTGGGCCAGTGACACTTGAAAAACTCACTGGTCTTGAAATAAAAACAGTTGGCGACCTGGCAAATTTTGATCCAAAGTTGCTGGTTGCAGTGCTTGGTGATTCTCTTGGCCAACACTTGGCTGCTCTTGCGCAAGGGATTGATTATCGCCTCGTTGAGCCTGATCGCGATGCCAAATCAATTGGACACGAAGAAACATTCTCGAACGACATTACAGATTACGAAATCGCACATGATCACCTTGTTCGCCTCGCCGATGCAGTGGCCGCAAGATGTCGAAACTCTGGCGTCGGTGCAAGAACGATTTCGCTCAAAATCAAATTTGCTGATTTTCAATTAGTGACAAGGGCCGTGAGTGTCGAAGTGCCCGTTTCAACTGGGCCTGCAATGATTCGATTAATAGAGCCGCTGCTGCGCAAAATTGACCTAAGTAATGGTGTTCGCTTGATTGGAATTAGCGCCAGAAATCTTGTTGAACCGGATCAGCAACTGAGTTTGTTTGACACGGCCTCTGGAGATAGTTCTGCGAATAATTTGAATGCGGCGTGGAGCACTACTACTTTAGCAATTGATGAAATACGCGATCGTTTTGGTGACTCGGCAATCAAGCCAGCCAGCACATTGGCAAACGAGCGAGACCCCAAATCGTCAAAGTGGGGTCCGAGTGACCCAAAACCAAAGTAGAACGACTTGAACCTCACCTACAATTACTTCTGTGAGTCAAGTTTTAATTAGAGTAGGGAGCACTTGGAGGCAACATGCCGTTATCAGATAATGAGCGTCAGATTCTTGCGCAAATTGAGCACGATCTTAAGACCGACGAAAAGTTTGCACAAGCTGTCTCGTCAAAAGGGCTGTATCGACATTCAGCAAAAACTGCATGGTGGGCAGGCATCGGAGTTGTTGTTTCATTGGTGCTTACTGTTCTTGGCTTGCAGGTGCATTTTCTTTTAGCCTTCATCGGATTCTTGGCAATGTTGGGTTGTGCACTGATTGTTGAGCGACAACTAAGGGCGATGTCAAAAGTTGGATTACGCGATGTCACAGAATCATTGCGCGCATCGCGAGCGAATGCTCAACGCATGCGCGATAAGTTTACGCGCGAGCGATAAAGCCAACTTTGCGTGGCTACTCGTGGCTATTTCGCAATTGATATTGGTGGTACGAAACTCTCGGTAGGTGTTGTTTCGCTGTCAGGAGAAGTGCTTTCTCATGGTCGCGCCGAGACTCCTCAAAGCAATGTATGGCAAGCACTAAGTGGCTTAATAAAATCGCAACTCGCCTTGACCGACGTTGAGATCGTTAGTTGTGGCGTTGGATGTGGTGGACCGATGAGCCCAGAGGGTGAACTTGTTTCGAACCTACATATTCAAGAATGGCGAGATTTTCCATTGCGATCAAAATTACAGGATCTGCTGCAGATGACCGTTCATATTGACAATGATGCGAAAGCGTTAGTTCAGGGCGAAGTGTGGTGTGGTGCGGTTGCAGGTCAGACCGATGTTGTCGGCATGGTTGTTTCTACAGGTGTTGGCGGTGGAATCATTTCTGGTGGAAAAGTATTAAACGGTCGCATTGGCAACGCTGGTCATATCGGTCATGTAATCGTTGAACCTGATGGCCGACTTTGCGCATGCGGTTCACACGGATGTCTAGAAGCGCATGCCTCGGGGCGATCTATTGAAGCAATCACAGGTAAACCTGCGGCGCAGGCCAGCCCTGAAGTAATTCAAAACACTGGACGGCTAGTGGCCCGAGCACTTACAAGTGTTGGCGCAATTGTTGATCTGCGAAGCGCTGTAATCGCTGGCTCGGTCGCACTTGGTTTTGGTAAGCCATTCTTTGAGGCCGTGCAAAGCGAGTTAGATCGCAGTGCAAAAATTGAATTTATTCGTGACTTCATTGTTTGCCCTGCCGGGCTTGGTCAATTATCGCCGCTCGTTGGGGCGGCAGCAGTAGCGCGCAATCTAGGCTGTGGTCTATGAGACCGATGTATGAGCCGCAGGCTGAAGAATATCGAGAAAAAGTTCAAGCGTTTCTAGCGGAGAAACTTCCCGCGACATGGAAGGGCATCGGCTTACTTGAAGGCAAAGCAGTCGAAGAATTCATGAAACAGTGGCGACAAACTTTGGCTTCGAGTCCATACCTTGCGCCTGGTTGGCCAGTTGAATACGGCGGTGGAGGACTTTCGGCGTTAGAGCAAGTTATTGTCGCCGAAGAATTTGCACACGCTGGTGTTCCAACGGGTTCGTTCAATGACACTTTTGGTATTCAAATGCTCGGCAACACTTTGTTGGTCTGGGGCACCGAAGAGCAAAAACGATATTACTTGCCACGAATTATTTCGGGTCAAGATACTTGGTGTCAGGGATACAGCGAGCCGAACGCTGGTTCAGATCTTGGCAACGTCGGTCTCAAGGCAACACTCGACGGTGATCAATTTATTTTGAACGGACAAAAAATTTGGACTTCAGCCGGTCAGTATGCAACTCATATTTTTACGCTCGCGCGGACAAACCCAGATGCACCAAAGCACAAAGGTATTTCGTTTCTATTAGTTGATATGCGTCAACCGGGTATTGAAGTTCGTCCAATTCGAATGCTCTCAGGTGAGAGTGAGTTTAATGAAATTTTTTATACAGATGTCACTTGTCCAAAAGAAAATGTAGTTGGTGGACTAAATAATGGTTGGGCAGTTGCGATGTCATTGCTTGGCTATGAGCGTGGAGAAGCAGCAGCAACATTGTCAATTAGATTTCAAGCAGAGTTCGATCGACTTCTGGCGCTAGCTAAAGATCGAGGTGTTGCCAACGACCCGAGAATTCGTCAGCGCTTGAGCGACTGCTATGGCCGAGTTCAAATCATGAAATATCTCGGTCTGCGAACTCTGACAAAGTTTATTGCAGGTCATCATCCTGGGCCAGACGGCGCAATTTCAAAGTTGTACTGGAGTGAGTACCACAAGATAGTTACTGAACTTGCAATGGATATTCTTGGAGCAGAAGGACTTGTGCCTGTTGGACGCAAACCAATTTCGTCGTTTCAAACCGATGACGGTGGTGCTGAAAATAGTTCGATGAGTTGGGCAATGACGTTTCTGAATGCGCGTGCCGGCACGATTTATGCAGGTTCTTCTCAAGTTCAACGCAACATAATTGGCGAGATGGTTCTTGGATTGCCTAAAGAGCCAAAACCCAACTAATACATGAGGGTTTTATCGAGCATCCAGTCTGGTGCGTTGATTTTTTTCGCCATCTTGCGGCGCCCCGATCTATGGCTCACGGCAGTTACGCAATTGTTTCGTTTGATTCCGCGTCGATGGTGGGCAACTTCTCCATTTCTTCCAATACCCACACGCGACTACTTGCGCTTTCGGTTAATCACTCAATATGGTGATCAGCACCATGTTGTTGAAGTGGCCGATGTGTTGAGTTATCTGACTTGGGTGAAAGACTTCAGATGAGAAGTGCTCTCGTACTTAATGCGACATTCGAACCACTTTCAATTGTTTCTGCTCGTCGTGCGATTGGTCTGGTGCTATCAGACAAAGCTGAAATTGTTGAAGATGATGGAACTCAAGTTCATGCTGAAACTTTCGTGATGCCAGGTCCATTAGTAATTCGCTTGCGGTATGTTGTGAAAGTTCCATATCATCGACGAACGGCAATGTCGAGGCGGGCAATATTCGCACGTGATAATCATCGATGTCAATATTGTGGTGGGTTAGCCGACAGCATTGATCATGTGATGCCACGGTCTCGTGGCGGAGAGCATATTTGGGAGAATGTTGCGGCAGCGTGTCGCGGTTGCAATTTAAAAAAGCGAGATCGCACTCCTGACGAAGCAGGGATGTTGTTGGCGAACAAACCACACACCCCACGAGAGCTTGCTTGGATAACAGTTTCTGTTGGCAGAATTCCTGAAGAATGGAAACAGTATCTCGCATACGCTTCGTAGATTGCTTCTGAAAAAATTGAAATGAGTTATTGGAAAGTTCATCATCTACGTGACTCGCCACAGGCTGTGCATTCTCAAGAGTTGCCGGCAGAGAGATCAATTTGGCGCTCGTCAATTACTGAATCTGCAATCGTGCTGGGTTCAAAACAATCGTTTGAAATTGTTAATCAACAAGCTTGCGACCTTGATGGCGTAAGTGTCGTGCGGCGGCGCAGTGGTGGTGGCGTTGTTTATCTCGGTATAAATGAACATCTTTGGATTGATCTTGTGATTGAACGCAACGATGTGTTGTGGAGCGACGATGTTGGACAAGCAATGTGGTGGGTCGGTGAATTGTGGGCTGATGCGCTGGCCGAAAATGATGTTGCTTCGCGCGATCAACTTTTAGTTCATCGTGGTGGGCTTGAGCGCAATGAAGTATCCGAATTAGTTTGTTTCGCTGGTCTTGGTCCTGGCGAAGTGACTCTGCATGGTGAAAAACTAATTGGAATTTCTCAGCGAAGAACTCGTGAAATGGCAAGATTTCAGTGCGTGTTGCATAGTCGGTGGTCGAGTGATGCTTATGAAAAATACCTCGACTTGGCGGGGATCTGCCAGACGAATCCAGCCTTAAATAGTGGCTTTAATTCAATAAAGACAGGGGTCTGTGGTGGTCTCGGTCAAATCGCCGATTCGCTTATCTCGCTAGCCGAATTGCGTTAGAACTCGCGCGCTCGTTTTTCGCTCGTAACTAATCCGTTAAAAGCAACTAAATAGCTTGCAAAACAGCACTGGTTCTGCAATGCCAAAAATTTGTGGGGAAAAGTGGGGAATAGTGTGTATAAGTGGGGGGAAATGGGTTATAGTAGCGCTTGGGAAGCGGAGGGAGCTCCAAATCCCGTTTAGTTAATGGGTTTCGGGACAAAGCGGAGGATCAGTGTTTGTAGGTGCACACGAGCGTCAATTGGACCCTAAAGGTCGCATCGCTCTGCCGGCTGCTTTTCGCCCAAGACTTGAACCAAAGTGTTACCTCGCCCTTGGTCGCGATAAATGCGTTGATGTCTTGACCACTGAAGCTTTTTTGTCGGTCGCCAACGATGCGATGGAAAAAGTTCGTCGCGGCGAAATGGATCGCAAGCAACAACGCGCATTGGCATCAAACATGATTGAAGTAACTGTCGATGCCCAGGGCCGTATCAATGTTGACGAAAAATTGCGCGCATATGCGGGACTTGAACTGAACTCAAGAGTCATCGTCAGCGGTTCGTTTGACAGAGTTGAAATTTGGGATCCACAGCGCCATCAGCGAATTAGTGATTCGGGTGCTCAAGAACTAGCTGGCACCGAGTAGAAGAGCAAGGGAGGTCAAGCAACAAACTCTTTTCGCAACCGTCACAAGTTGCATGAGTTTCGCTTATCAGCAGTCTTCCGATTAACAAGATTGATAGCACTCAACTCCGCTCGCTACTTTCTCGTATTTCGGGGAGAAATCCCGAGAGCATCGTTAATCGGGGGGCTGCTGATAAGCGAGGCAACAGCAGTGACGAGTTGTGAGTTGCGCAACTTTCATGACAAGTCAAAAAAACTCGCTATCCAATACGTCTGATTCGTTTTCTAATTCGCACGACCCCGTGATGGTCAATGAGATTGTTGAATGTTTCGCCACAGTTCCTGCTGGTGTTGTTGTCGATGCAACATTTGGTCTTGGCGGACACTCAAAAGCAATTTTGAACGCCCATCCCTCGTTACAGATTTTGGGTTTAGATCAAGATGCGTTTGCGGTCGCTAGTGCCCAGCGGATGATCGTTGAAGACCAATCGGTTCGTGGTCGACTTACAATTCGACGGGCTCGTTTTGATTCTTTGACTCAAGTATTAGAAGAGTTGTCAATCAATCAAATTTCCGGTGCGCTTTTTGATCTCGGAGTTTCGTCCCCACAATTAGATATCGCAGAGCGCGGATTTTCGTATCGCAATGATGGCCCACTTGACATGCGAATGGATCAGCGTGGTGAAGTAAGTGCTGCCGATGTAGTGAATACTTACGAAGAATCGGAGTTGGCACATCTGATTGCCAGCAATGCAGATGAGCGATTTGCACGGCGCATCGCCCGCGCGATTGTTGCTGCTCGACCCATTAATACAACTATTCACTTGTCGGAAATTATTGTCTCGGCGATTCCTGCGCCAGCGCGTAGAACCGGAGGGCACCCTGCTAAGCGAACATTTCAAGCAATTCGAATTGAAGTTAATAAGGAACTTGAGATTCTCGCGCGGGCACTCCAAGCCGCAATAGACGCAACAAAAGTTGGTGGGCGCGTCGCCGTTTTGACTTATCACTCCGGAGAAAATCGAATCGTTAAACAAGTATTTCGATCTGCAGAAAATGATACCGATGAACCAAAAATTGGATCACCTTATGTGCACGAGTCTCAACTCGGTCAGCGACGAGCTCGGCGTGTGCGTATTTCTCAGAATCCGAGTGCTAAGGAACAGTCTGAAAATCGTCGCGCTAAATCTGCTCGGCTGAGAGTGATCGAAAAAACTTTTGCTGGGGCGGTGGGCTGAAATGTCGGCAGCGATGGATCATCAGCCACCTATTCGCCATCGGCGAACCGAGCCTGTGCGGCAGACGAGAAATCGCACTGGTACACAGCCAATATCGCAACAAGTTGCTCGACAAGTCGCGCGCCCAGTTACGCGACCAGTCGCTCGCACTGGTACACAGCCAGTCACGCGACCAATACCGCAACAAGTTGCTCGACAAGTTACGCGCCCAGTTACGCGCCCAGTTACGCGACCAGTCGCGCGCACTGGTACACAGCCAGTCACGCGACCAATACCGCAACAAGTTGCTCGACAAGTTACGCGCCCAGTTACGCGCCCAGTTAGGCGGCGCAAAGCTCATCCGCCAGAACTTCGTGTTGTTAAGCCGGTCACGAAGTCAAAGTTTTCAAAAGCAACAATGCTGATAGTCGTTCTGACCTCGGTGCTTGCATTCATCGTAATTTTTCAAACAGTTATTGCCGAGCAGCAACTCCGACTTGACAGAGTTAGCACCGATGTGCGTCTTGCCCGACAGCACTACAACGAATTGCGACAGCAAAGAGCCGAGTTGCGGGCGCCAGATTATTTAAGAGCACAAGCAATCATCTTGGGAATGTGGCCAGGTTCTGGTGCAAAATTCGAAGATGTGCCGGCTGAAGTTGTGACAATGGTGCTTGCTGCAACTGGCGAAATGGATGCGGCAATTGCCAAGCCAAGAACATCAGATGACTTAGTTTTAGAGACCACTGGTTCGGCGCCATGAGTCAATCGCTTCGCGCGAGACGAGTACAAAGTGTCGGCGCGTCTAACGGCAAAAGAGTTCCAAGTAATGGCAGAGTTTCTAAACGCAAAGCGCGAGCGATGAATAAACACCGCGAGAACATCGCAGGAGTTTCATATCGACCCAATTCTTTAATCGGCAAAGGTTACGACGCGTTTACCAAAGACCTGAAGGCCGGAGTGATGCGCAAACGCACACGAATGATGTTCTCGGTCGTAGCCCTAATGTTGTTTGGGCTCGGAGTTCGGGTAGCACTGTTGCAGACAAAGTGGGCTAGCGACTATCGAGATGCGAGCATCTCTCAACGCACCCGCGTGCAAACACTGCGCGCAGAGCGAGGTTCAATTCTTGATAGAAATGGGCGCGAACTATCGTTGCCGATTCCGACACGCACTGTTTTTGCTGATCCTCGGTCAGTTGTTGATCCTGAAGGGGTTGCCAGAGTAGTTGCGGGAATCATGCATCTAACGCCCGAAAGCGAACTTGAACTGGCAATCAAGATGCGAGACAAGTCGTCAAGTTTTGTTTATTTGGCCCGTCAGGCAGATCAAAAAATTGCTGACACTATTGTCGCGCTCGGTCTTAAAGGGGTCTCCTCGTATCGCGAATCGGGTCGTGCTCTCACAAGCAGCGGACTATTGGCACTTGTTGGACGAACAGATATCGACGGTCTTGGAATTTCTGGTCTGGAACTTCAGTATCAAGATTTACTCGCAGGCAAAGACGGTCGAATCGCGCGCGAAGTAAATGCAAACGGAAAATCGATGGCGGCAGGTGCAAGTGACGTGACTGAGGCAATTCCTGGTGGAAGATTAGTTACTTCGATTGATCGGACAATCCAATTTCAAGTTGACTCGATTCTTTATCAGCAGGTCTTATTTGTCGGCGCTCGTGGTGGTTCGGTGATCGTAATGGATACGGATACGGGTGAGATTTATGCGATGTCAAATATTCGTCGCAACAACGATGGAAGTTATTCAAGTGAGTCTGGAAACTTTTCGACTATTGAAGCTCAGGAGCCTGGTTCTGTGGCAAAAGTTTTTAGTATTGCCGCAGCAATTAACGAAGGCAAAGTAGATGCCACAACGACCTTCAAAGTTCCGTACCAAGAGGTTTATGACAAGGGAACCCAATGGGAGTACAAAGTGTCAGACGGTTATGTTCACCCTGAAGAAAATATGACCGTTCACAAAATTATTGTTGACTCTTCGAATAATGGAACTGTTCTAATTTCACGAACTCTGAGTAGCGAAAAGAATCGTGACTATCTACAGATGTTCGGTTTTGGCACCAAAACTTCTTTGAGTTATCCAAATGAGACACACGGAGTACTAAAGCCGGCGAAAAATTGGCAAGGAACCGAAAAGATTACCTTCGCATATGGCTACGGCTATACAGCTAGCGGTTTACAACTGATCTCTGCAGTAAACGCGGTTGCGAATAAAGGTGTTTATGTTGCACCAAAATTAATAATGTCGACGATTGACGCAAACGGTATTTCTACAAATTTGCCAGCGTCCGAAAAGCACCAAGTTGTTAGCGAGGCAACAGCAAAAACTATGGCCGAGATGATGACAGATGTTGTCTGTCACGGAACTGGAACACTTGCCCAACTATCTGGGATGAGTGTCGCCGGCAAAACTGGCACCGCATACAAACTTCAGAGCAACGGCAAGTACGAAGCAGAAGATGGAACGTTTTCGTACTTTGCGTCATTCGCTGGCTTCTTGCCGGCAAGCAATCCACAAATGACAGTATTGGTGTCAATAGACGAACCAGATCCAACAGCCAAAGATCGTTTTGGCGGTAGAGCTGCTGCCCCAGTTTTCGCTCGAATTGGTCAGGTACTAATCAATGAATTAAATGTTCGTCCTACTTTGGGAGACTCGGGCTGCGTTGGACCACGGCCAACTGATCTTGGTCCTGTTCACTGATATGGTCGCAAAATCTCGGTCGCTTGCGCAATTAATCTCTGGAGTAAGCGAGGTCGCTATTACTGAGATCATCGGCGATGCAAGTGTGATGATTCATGACATTACACATGACTCAAAAAAGAGCAGTAACGGTTCAATTTTTTGTTGTGTTGTCGGCGAAAAAACTGATGGTCATAACTTTGTAACCGACGCAATTAACAATGGAGCATCAGCAGTTCTTACCGAAAGACGCTTAGCGATAGATATTCCTCAAGTAATTGTTGGCGATGTGCGCAATGCTATGGGCTTTTTCGCAGCAGAACTATTCAGTAGGCCAAGTTTGAAGATCAAAGTCATTGGCGTCACTGGAACAAATGGCAAAACAACAACAGCACATTTGCTTGCAGCGATTTTACGGCAACATGGTTGGGCTACCACAGTATTCGGGACTCTTTCTGGTGCACGAACGACTCCAGAGTCGACAGATCTTCAACGAGCCCTAGCACAAGAAGTTGAACGCGGGATTAAAGCCGTCGTAATGGAAGTTTCGTCCCATGCACTTGTGTTGCAAAGAGTAGTTGGAACAAAGTTTGCCGCGGCAGTTTTTACAAATCTTGGCCAAGATCACTTAGATTTTCATCGCACTATTGAAAATTATTTTGCCGCCAAGTCGCAACTTTTTACTGAACAGTATTCTGAAATTGCAATTATTAATCGAGATGATTCTTATGGCGAAAAACTCATTTCAACTTTGAGACGTAAAAATGAAATTTCAATACAAGAATTTGGGATAACCGATGCTTCAGAAATCGAAGCCGAAGTCTCGAGCGTCTCTTTTGTTTGGCGTGGAGAAAAGATTCATCTAGCCACTGGTGGACATTTCAATGTAATGAACGCGCTAGCTGCCGCGAACGCAGCAGTCAAACTTGGTGTCGCCACAAGCGACATTGCAACAGGTTTGGCTGCTGCGGACGCAATTGCAGGAAGGTTTGAGTCAGTCGTGACTGGTCAAAATTTTGGTGTCGTAGTTGACTATGCGCATACACCAGAAGCTTTACAAAATGTTTTGCAGGCTGCGCGTAAAGTTATTTCAAAGTCTTCTCGAGTGATAATTGTATTTGGGTGCGGTGGTGGACGCGATCATAACAAGCGTGCGAAAATGGGTAAGGTCGCAAGTGATCTTGCTGATGTCGTAGTAATAACCACAGACAATCCTCGATTTGAAGAAGCAGCAAAAATTGCAAGTGAAATTGAATCAGGTGTTGATTCAAGTCATCAAAAGATGATTTATGTTATTCTTGATCGGCGTAGTGCGATTGCCCAGGCTTTCGCCTCTGCAATCAGCGGAGACATTGTCGTAATTGCTGGCAAAGGTCATGAGTCGACTCAAACAATAGGTGAGTCAGAAATTGAATTTAATGATGTGGTTGTTTCGAGAGAATTACTAAAGGTGGCTTCGTGATTGCAATTTTGTTGGCGGCTGGAGTGGCGATGATCGCTTCGCTTGCCAGCACCCGTTTATTGATTTCAATATTTAAGAAGATCGGCAAAGGTCAGCCGATTTTGGGCGCTGAAGATCGTGGACCTGTTCAACATATGAGCAAACAGGGAACACCAACAATGGGTGGTATCGCGATTTTGCTTTCTGCGGGTTTTGGATGGTCGTTTGCGCACATTCGTCGTGGTCTGCCATTTTCGGATCAAGCAATAATCATTTGGGCTTCGGTTTTCGTATTGGCAATGATCGGTTTTCTCGACGATTTTCTAAAGGTGCAGCGCCAGCACAATCGTGGAATATTTTGGAAAAAAAAGGGTTACATCACGTTTGCAATCTGTCTTGTATTGACCTGGTGGTTGCATTCAGCCACTGGAGTCAGTGAAACCCTTTCGTTTACAAGGTCGGATCTTCCAGGCATTACTTTCACCTGGCCATTATTTGTCATCTGGACGGCACTATTGGTATGGGGAACATCGAATGCGGTGAATATCACCGACGGCCTCGACGGTTTGGCTGCAGGTTCGGCTGCGTTTGGCTTTGTAGCGTTCACAGTAATTGGATACTGGGCGTTTCGAAATCCGAATTTGTATCACAGTGTGATCAATCCACTTGATCTTGCGGTTTTGTCTGCTTCGCTGGCCGGGGCATGTGGCGGTTTCCTATGGTGGAATGCCGCACCAGCGAAAATTTTTATGGGCGATGTTGGTGCACTCGGAATTGGCACTGCACTCGGTTTGCTTGCGGTTACAACCAATACACAATTGTTACTGCCAATTATTTGTGGGATAAATGTTTTTGAAGCTGGTTCGGTCGCATTGCAAATGGGAGTATTCAAAGCGTCTGGGCGAAAGAAACGACTGTTGCGTAACTCTCCAATTCATCATCACTTTGAGCAAATCGGCTGGCCCGAGACAACGGTGATTATCCGCTTCTGGATTATTTCGGCGATCTGTGTTGCTACCGCATTGGCAATATTCATTGCAGACTTCACCGATATGCAGAACCTTGCGCGGTTGCGTCGCTGAAATGACATCAACTTTGGTTTATGGCCTGGCAATTTCTGGACAAGCGGTAGCCCGAGAACTCGCTACTCGCGGAGAAAATATAATTCTCGCTGACGATTCGCTTGACAGTGCAGCGATTGATTCGCATCGTTCTTTGGCAAATGAAATTGGTGCAGAGTTTTTTACAAGTCCAAACGAAAAACAATTGCAAGAAATAATTAACAAGGTTGATCGAATTGCCCCAGCCCCTGGCATTCCAGAAGTTCATCGGGTTATAAAACTTGCACGCCAGCACAATAAAACTTTGGTATCAGAAATTGAAATTGCCTATGCAATTGAACAATCTGCACCCGTACCCCGTCCAATGGTCGCGATAACTGGAACTGATGGTAAAACGACAACGACTTTGATGGCCAGTGCTATTGCAACTGCAGCGGGTTTGAAATCAATGGCAGTTGGAAATACCGATGTCCCATTAGTTGCTGCGCTTCGCAGTGATGCGCAAATGTTCGCAGTTGAATGTTCGAGCTTTCGGCTGGCATATACGCAAAGTTTTCGGGCAAAGGCTTCGGTCTGGCTTAATTTTGCCCCAGATCATTTAGATTGGCACCCATCGCTAAATTCATATCGAGATGCAAAAGCGAAGATCTGGGCGCACTTAATTCACGATGATGTTGCAGTTGTACCAGTAGGAAATTTAGAAATCGAAAAAATTGCAAATGCAAGTTCTGCTCGGGTAGTTAGTTTCGGCGCTGAACGCGGTGATTATCACGCGCTCGGTGGAGTACTCACTTCACCACATGGGCCGATAATGAAAGTTTCACAGATGCGACGAAGTATGCCTCATGATGTGACGAATGCTTTGGCTGCCGCAGCGATCACGATTGAATCAGGTCTTGCGACACCTAGCGATGTGGCTAGTGCGCTTAGTGAATTTGTAAATGCGCCACACAGAATCGAACTTGTCGCGTCAAATGATGGTGTCTCGTGGTACAACGATTCAAAAGCGACGAGCCCACATGCCGCTAAAGTCGCTTTGAAGTCGTTTGAATCGATCGTATTAATTGCTGGTGGCAAGAATAAAGGTCTTGAATTAGGCGAGATGGCTTGTGAACCAGCCAGAATGCGAGCAGTTGTGGCAATTGGTCACGCTGCTGAAGAAATCGAAGCAGCATTTTCACAGATCTGCGAAGTGCGAAGAGCAGATTCAATGCGCGACGCGGTGGCTATTGCGAATAGTTTCGCAGAATCTGGCGACGCAATTCTGCTCTCGCCAGGCTGCACTAGCTATGACTGGTATTCAAACTATGGTCAACGCGGCGATGACTTTGCAAACGAAGTTAGAGCGCTAATTCAGCAACTCAAAAGTTCCGAGGCTCGATCATGAGTACTGCAACTCCAAACTCAAGTCGCGCACAAACTTTAAATGACAGACGCCGAGATGTGTTGCAAGAGCAAGGTCTACTTGAAACTCGTGAGACATCACTTGGTGCTGCGAACCCCACTCTTTTTTGGATCTTAATAACTGTTATCGCTCTAATTACTTTCGGTCTGGTAATGGTGCTGTCATCCTCTTCGATTGTTGCACTCAATAAAGGAATGTCTCCGTGGAGAATGTTTTTCAAACAACTGATGTGGTCAAGCGTTGGCATGCTAGGAATGATCTTCTTTTACCGATTTCCTTATTTATTGCTTCGAAAAGTAGTTCTTCCGGGAATAATTTTTGCATTCGGTTTAATGCTCCTGCCATTCGCCCCGAATATTGGCGTAAGTACTAATGGTGCTCGTGCATGGGTGGCAATAGGGCCAGTGGGGTTTCAGCCGTCAGAGTTTCTTAAATTGGCACTTCTCGTTTATTGTGCAAACTTGCTGGGTCGTAGGCAAGACGAGATAACTGATTTGGCTCGCACACTCAAACCAGTTTTTCGAGTTTGGATAATTTCAGTTGGTTTATGTTTAGTCCAAAAAGATCTGGGCGGCGCAATCATTTTGTCATGCATTGTGCTGACTCTTTTATTTATGGCTGGCACCCCATTAAGAATTATCTTCTCGCTGACATCATTGTCAGTCTTGGCTGGCATGGCATTTACGGTTTCGAGTGCGTCACGGCGTCACCGGTGGACAGCATTCTTGAATCTAAATGAAACAAAAGGTACTTACGGTTATCAAGTTTGGCAGTCGTTGCTTTCTATTTCTAATGGCGGCGTCACGGGCGTCGGGGCTGGCGCAGGTACAGGCAAGTGGGGATATGTGCCGCTAGCGCATAGCGACTTTATTTTTTCAACGATTGCAGAAGAGTTCGGATTAATCGGTGTGACTTTTGTGATTGGTGGATTTTTGATTTTGACTTTATTCGGGCTTCAGGCCAGCACGCGTGCGACAGATAAGTTCGGTGCTCTTTTGGCTGGCGGTGTAACGATGTGGTTTGCGCTACAGGCGTGTATCAATATCGGTGGAGTTTCTGGGTCAATGCCAGTAACAGGTTTAACTTTGCCACTTATTTCTTATGGCGGTAGTTCGTTATTGGTTTGTATGTCGGCGACTGGTTTGCTACTCAATGTTGCCCGGAATATGGATTGAGATCTCTACACAGAGGCAACATCTTGGACAATTCTCGGTTATCTAAATCCGTATTCGCGGTGATTACAGGTGGTGGCACCAGCGGCCATGTGATTCCGGCACTGGCAATAGCCGAATTATTAGTCGACCATGGTTACAGCACCGAGCATCTGCATTTTGTTGGAACAATCAATGGAGTTGAAACAAGATTGGTTCCACCTACGAAAATATCACTGACGCTTTTAGATGTGCTTGGATTCAGCAGAAAGTTTTCGCCGCAAGCAGCAAAACAAAACGTCAAAGCAGTATTGTCGTTGCGCAATGCAATTGCGCAAGCAGAAATTCTATTGCGAACTCTGCAACCAAAAGTTGTAATTTCCGTAGGCGGATATGGGAGCGTCGCTGCAACTCGGGCCGCAACAAAACTTGATATTCCGGTCGTTACTGTTTCGTACGATCGGCTTCCTGGACTGGCAACTAAATTGCAATCACGCAGAGCCGCAGCATCGGCAGTCGCATATTTACCGACGAAACTAAACAATGCAACTTTGACAGGCGCTCCAGTGCGCCGACTGCTGCGCAAATTAGATCTTGATGCAACCAGGGATGCGGCGTTAACGCGACTCGGTTTGCCACTAGGGCGCAAAGTTATTGCGTTCGTCGGTGGCTCGCTCGGTTCATCATTCTTAAACGCATTTGCAAAATTAGTCGTCGAGCAAAATTACAATAAAAATGATTTATGTAT
>CAMATY010000020.1 GCA_945861325.1 Ferrithrix thermotolerans DSM 19514 | reverse complement strand
ATTGGAAAAAATATCCCTGAATACCAAAATAAGCCCATGCCTGGCCAAAGTGACATGACGCGTGACCCACTGCGACCTCTTGCAGCAGCGCTAACTCCAACTTTGAGAACTTGAATAATTAAGGTTCCAAAAACAACCGTTAATAAGGTTGTTACTTTGCGGCGCAAGTCACGATCTTGTGACCGGAAAAACCAGGTCAACGGCAAAGCGGTTACAAAAAGAATTGGTTGACTTAGCCCTGCTAACAG
Organism: Ferrithrix thermotolerans DSM 19514; assembly: GCA_945861325.1. Lineage (GTDB taxonomy): Bacteria > Actinomycetota > Acidimicrobiia > Acidimicrobiales > Ilumatobacteraceae > BACL27. Next base: position 23,951 of record CAMATY010000020.1, on the reverse strand, counting down.
CGCAACAACTGTAATTAATTTGGGATATTTAATAATCGCACGACTTGAACAAAAAGCGATTGCTACGGCGGCAGTTAACGGAAATTTAATCATTCCGATATTGCCGAGCGAACTCTCCATTGCGTGTGGGATCACGATCAGCACAAGCCCAGCGCCAGAAGCTAAGACCCGATTGTTAGTTTCTTGATAAATCATTGCGAAGATAAATAATGCCAACGCGACCCAAATTAAGTTGACGACAGATGATGACGCTATGGCGTGATATCGAATTGGAAAAAGCGCAACTATCTCGGCAGTCGCGCGACCAGATATTTCGAAATACTCAGGAAATGGTCTTAGAAGTACCGACAAATTTCCGTTAACAGCATCGGGCACATATGTGTAACCAGTGTCTGCTCCGATGCGATTGATTGCTTTCCAATCTCTCACAAAAATTATCAGTACATATAAAAAACCCAATACAAAAACCCAAACCCGTTGGCTGATTGATTTTTCGGTGGGCACTACAAAAGATCTTAGTCAGTTGCTTAGCTTGTCAATTGATATGAAATGATCCCGACGAATTCTTTAATTCGATATGTGTTGTCGTCAAGACTAGAAGTGAAGGGAACAAAACTGAATAATGAAATACCAAAACTATTTTCTTCGGTTCCAAATGAGTAGACATTTGAAAAGTAGCGGTGAAATTCGCGCAGTGCTCGGCGCAGGTGAAAGTTTGAGGTGACAATTGCGATTGGTGTGTCTGATGTAATTCCTGGTAGAGCTTTAGCCTGAACAGGGTGCTCGCGTGTGTTTGATGAAATTGACTCAATAATTATTCGAGACTGTGTCAAGCCAAGTGAAATCGCATGTTCGGTAGCAAGCTCACCGTGTCGGGTCGGTGGTCGATCATCCTGCGTGCCCGGTTCTTGACCTGAAAAAACGACTTTTGCCGATGGATATTTTCGCCATAACACTGACGCAGCATTAATTCGTCGGGTACTTTCTGTACCTAAAAAATCTTCTGGTGGGGTGGCACCAACTTCAAAACCGCCACCTAACACGAAAATATATTTCGGTGACCAGTCGGACTTTGTTTGTTGCTCAGTGTTAAGCAGTGCGTCAAAAATTGAAGTGGCAAAGCCAGTTGAGAGAAATGTCAAAACAATTAGCGAAGAAATACAAAATCGTTTTAGTAACTTGCTAATTTGAACCGAATTTGTCGTGGCAAGAGCAGTAAATGCGATTGCTAATATCAGCGCCCAGAGCGGGTCAATTAATGCTCGCATGCAGAAATTTCAGTTCTGGTTCTTGTTGCGAGTGAACCTGAATTTAAGCGTGTGACCAAGAATCTGCAGACCATATTTGATGCCGTTGACTCGCGAAATTTCATCACCATAAAAAGTTGGAATCTCTATTTCGGTGATTCGCTGTTTTGCACCGATCATTTGCAAAATTATCTGTGAGTCGAAATCAAAATAGTCTGAGTTTGAAAGAAAGTTGACCTTGCGCAAAGCAGCGACGCTGTATGCGCGATATCCGCTGTGCCACTCAGTCAAAGAAACACTGGCAAGACGATTTTGCAAAAATGTCAAAATTTTGTTACCAACAAATTTATAAAGTGGCATTCCACCGTTGCGGGCGCCACCGCTGGTCATCATCCGAGAGCCAAAAACAACATCGGCATTTCCGGAAATTATTGGTTCAATCATCTGCGGCAAATATTCTGGGGCGTACTGTCCATCGCCATGCAGCAATACGACAAGATCTAGAGAATTTTCAATCGCCCACTGATATCCAGTTTTTTGATTTCCGCCGTAGCCGAGGTTTTTTGGATGTCTGATAATCGTTAGTGGCAGTTTGGAACTATTTTTATAGGAGATGCCCACTTGGTGAGTGTCGTCGGTGCTGGCGTCATCACAAACAAGAATCGCTTCAATTTGTTCGACAAATTTACTCGGTATGCGGTCTAGTACTTGGGCAAGGGTGCTTTCGGCGTTATAGGCAACTACTAAAATTCCGATTTTCATATTGAGCAAACTTTACTACGGCCAAAAATAATTGATGTCCTCGCTACATAAACCTAAATCAAATACTGTTCCCAACTCATCTGCAAACACAGTCACGGCACCTACTGGCATCCCTTCGATATTTGGTGTGCCGTCGTTATACAAACTGCTATACCACACGAAATATCTGTGACTGCAGCGTCTATTTTGCGCAGCATCAAGTTGATATTGGTTGAACACGGGTGGCCGTTTTGAAACCGAGAATAGTTGTTGTGGTTGATTGCTCATCAGCAAACTTCTTGGCGCAAGTGATTTAACGAATTTATGGATTGGTAAATCCTGAAAACCTCCACCCGACCAGTGCCGTCCGTCTGTACCAAACGCGAGCGCGTCTTTAGTCGCTGAAGTTAGATGAAAACTCAGAAGTAAAACAAAACACGCACCAATGATTTTTTTAATATTTTTTTGCTTTGAAATTGTCTTCTCAATCGCAATTGCGATAAGAACAATTAGCGGCACATAGATCGGGATCATCATTCGGTTGTCGAGTGGACCTAACTCCCAGTGAACAAATCGATATGCAGAAAAACAAATATATGAAATTACAACGGCAGCACACACCAGTAAGACATCAGAGTTATTTTCATTATGCCGAGCCACTTTGAGTTTTTTGACACCGATGATCAGGGTGAGTGTCACAATAATTATTACAACTAATGATCCTGCGAACTTGGCGGTTGCCGGATAATCAAGCCACGACATGTAGATGCCACCTTCAAATGGTTTGGCGAGAATCCATGTGCCCAAAGTTCCTGTGAGAGTTTTAAGTGGATCAAGTAATGACCCTCCACCGGGCGCACGAACACCAGTCAAAGTGCCATCAATTCTCTTGTTGCGCGCAAGCCATAGCCAACATGGAAGAAAGGAGACAGCAAAACCGGCAGTGTTAATTGCTGCTGATTTGATTAATCCAATTTGTTTACGATTTATCAAAATTGACGCTGCAGTCAACGTCACTGCAAAAACAGGTCCGACGTATCGAATAAAAAACAATGCAGCCATGAGCAGAGGCATTAGGGCTGCTTTCGTATACGACATTTTCTGAACTGCGACCAATATTGCGATAACTAGAACAGCCAGAAATGGTGGTTCTGACCAGGCCATTGAGTACTGCCACAACAATGCCGGGCTGAACGCGACAAAGGCTGTACCGATTATTATTGTTTTGCGATCAGACATGGCACGCCTCAACAGCGCATAAGTTGATGCAACGACTATCAGTGAGCAGATTGCGTTTAACAACAACAGAAATAAATTGGCACTAATGCCGAGCGAAATTCCAACTGCGATCAATGCCGAAAGTCCTGGTGGCCTAACGGTCATCGGTAATCCAGTTACATCTAGTAACCCGCGACCATTTGCAATATTGATTCCGACCGCAACATAATCGCTTGAATCCCAACTCCAGCCAACACCTGAACGATTCGAGATGATTGACAAAATTGCACCCAATATAGACAGCCCTAATGCCCAAAGGTTTGCTTTGATCCAGTTATAAATGCCGAATATGACCGAAGCAAACACGATTGAACTCTAGGCGTTTAATAGTGTCGCGAACCTAGAATTGAGCGAATGGTTATCAAATGAAATTTTCACAAGATGTTGTTGTTGTCGGTGGCTGCGGTCATGTTGGGCTTCCACTTGCGATTATCTTGGCGTCAAAGTCGTTAAAGGTTGTTGCATTTGACACGAATTCTCAAGTTGTTGAAAAAGTTAACAGTGGCCAGATGCCGTTTGATGAACCTGGTGCGCCTGAAGTTCTGAAACAAGTTTTAGCAGCGAAGTCGTTTTTTGCATCAAGCGATAAGCAAAGCGTTGCTAACGCCGAACATGTTGTCGTCGTAATCGGCACACCCGTTGATGAACATTTGAACCCAGATCCTGAGGCAGTGCCAAATGCAGTGACTTGGTTGCTTGATGTGCTGCAAGACGGTCAGCATCTTGTGTTGCGTAGCACGGTGTACCCGGGAGTAACAAAACTTGTCGAAAAAGTCATCACCAAAAGTGGCAAGAAAATTGATGTCAGTTTTTGTCCTGAGCGCATCGCCGAAGGCAAAGCAGTCGAAGAGTTGATTGCATTGCCGCAAATAATTTCGGCAAGGACGCCAGCGGCAGTTGAACGCGCTAAGAAACTATTTAGTTGTCTCACACAAAACATGATTGTGGTTAGCCCTGAAGAAGCAGAACTCGCAAAGTTGTTTACAAATACTTGGCGTTACATTAAATTTGCGGCTGCTAATCAGTTGTACACAATTGCCAATGACTTTGGTGTCGACTTTGAGCGAGTCCGTCACGCAATCACCCATGATTACCCGCGCGCAGCAGATATGCCGGGCGCAGGATTCGCTGCTGGTCCGTGTCTATTTAAAGACACGATGCAACTCGCAGCGTTTAACAACAATAATTTTACACTCGGCCACTCAAGCATGATGATCAATGAAGGACTGCCGCTGTATCTTGTTTCGCGAATTGAAAAAAACTATGACCTGGCAAAAATGACCGTCGGAATATTAGGCATGGCGTTCAAGGGTGAGAGCGACGACATTCGTTCAAGTTTGTCGTACAAGTTGAAGCGAATTTTACGGTTTAAAGCAGAATCAGTTCTGTGCGCCGATTCGCTGGTGCACGATGACGCGTCGCTAGTTTCGGAAGATGAGTTGCTCAAACAAGTCGACTTAGTTGTGATTGGCGCGCCTCATCGTCGGTATGCATCTTTAAAGATTTCTCAACCAGTGATTGACATCTGGAACATACGCAAGCAAGGCGTTTTGATCTGACACCACGAGTATCTATTGTCATTCCTGTCTATAACGAGGGTGAAAATGTTGAGCCTGTACTGCGACGATTGTTTGAAGCCGTTGATATTGAGGCTGAAGTTTTAGTTGTTTATGACGAGGCAGAAGACACAACTATCCCAGCATTAATAAAATTGCAGCACGAATTCAAAAATCTGCGACCTGTGCAAAATACTTATGGTCGTGGTCCGGCTAATGCGATTAGATACGGCATCGATCAAGCCAAAGCGAAAGTGGCAGTAGTGACAATGGCTGACGGGTGCGATGATGCATCACAAATTGCAATCTTGACTCGATTAGTCGAGCGCGGAGTCGTTGTTGCGTGTGCAAGTCGATACGCAAAAACCGGTCAACAAGTCGGTGGCCCGTTCTGGAAGGGTGTGATGTCAAAAGTTGCTGGATTAAGTCTCTACTACGGTGCAAGAGTTGGCACCCGCGACGCGACCAACTCGTTCAAGGCCTATTCAACAGATTTTGTGCGTCGCGTTGGCATTGAAAGCGACAAAGGTTTTGAGATCGGAATTGAACTTGTCGCCAAAGCGCGACGCTTTCGCCGACCCGTTGCTGAGATACCAACTATTTGGTTAGATCGATCTTTTGGTGTGTCAAATTTCAAGATCGCAACTTGGTTGCCGCGATATTTGAAATGGTATTGTTATGCGTTCGGTTCAAAGAAAGCGTAGTCAAAATAAATTATGTCTAAAGTTTTACTCACTGGCGCTTCAGGGTTTATCGGCGGATATGTGGTTGAAGAATTGCTAAGTCGGGGTCACAATGTGATTGGGCTTGATAATTATTCAAAATATGGTCGAGTCACAAGAAGTTATGACAATCATCCAAACTACAAACTGGTTGAGGGCGATGCTTGTGATGTAGATCTGATGACGAAGTTGCTGATGGATTGTGATCACCTAATTGCTGGCGCAGCACTTATCGGTGGTATTTCTTATTTTCATGCCTATGCATATGACTTGTTAGCAACTAATGAACGGATAATGGCGTCTACTTGCGATGCGGCGATTCGGGCCCACCGTCAGGGCAAGTTGCAAAAAGTCACCTATTTGAGTTCGTCGATGGTCTTTGAAAGTTCGCAACATTGGCCAAGCGTTGAAGGTGACCAACGCAAGATTCCACCACCGTTATCTTCGTATGGTTTTCAAAAACTAGCCGTTGAATATTTTGCTCAGGCTGCATTTGACCAATACAAGTTGCCGTTTACGATAATTCGACCTTTCAATTGTGTCGGTGTTGGCGAAGGTAGAGCACTTGGGGAAATCGAAGTTCTTTCAGGCAATGTCTCACTGGCGATGAGTCATGTTGTGCCAGATCTTGTGCAGAAAATCTTAAAAGGTCAAGATCCGTTGCATATTCTTGGTACCGGTGAGCAGATTCGGCACTACACCTATGGTGGTGATTTGGCTAAAGGGATAGTTACATGCATGGAAAGCCCGAAAGCGCTGAATGAAGATTTCAATATCTCAACTGCAGAATCAACTTCCGTATTGCAATTAGCTGAAACCATTTGGAACAAGATTCACAAATCATCAAAGCCGTTTAAATATGTAAGTGATGAAGCATACGAGTATGACGTTCAGCGTCGCGTACCCTCAGTAGAAAAAACGAAAACCGTTTTAAACTTTGAATGTACGACTTCTTTAGACACAATGCTTGACGAAGTTATTCCATGGATTCAGATGGCGATCAATGAGGGCAAAATTTAGCCATAATAATTAACGAAAAAATTTAACTGTAAGATTTTAACGAATAGTCGGCGCAAGACAAACGCGCTTATTTGGCGTCAGCGAAGTAACGATCCACATATCTTGATTGAGTGACGACGAAATAGTAACTGTTACCTGAGATCCACCAGGGATCAAAGTTTTTAATACAGAACTTGGTGAGTCTCCAAAGTTTCTAAAGCCAATCTCAATGTCTCCGTCAGGCGAAGCAATTGCAGTGCTCGTACCCGCAAGAGTTAGAAAGTCAGACGCGCTGACTCCTGCTTTACAGAAAGAAGATGACTCTTCGGGTTGAGTGATGGCGAGTACATCGGTTTCAAGCAGAACTCGATCAACTTCAGTACGAGTTGCCGCAGAGGATGTTCGAAGTTCGGCCATGTCAAGTGCAGGGGAGGACTTAAGTTCGCGAAGTGCTGCAAAATATTTGTTGGTAATGATATCTGGGGCCCGAATTGGGTCGGGTTGATAATCGCGATCAACAAAATAGCGACGTGACTCAAGAACACTCAGTTCGGCACGGACATCAGATGACCAGTCTCTTAGCCAACTTGCGTGAGATTCAATGTGTGCCCACCCAGCGGTGATTGACCAAATAGAAATAATAACTACGGCAACATTTAGTTGTGGTCGAGGCAGACTTTTTGAAAGTTCGACGGAGATCAAAAAAATTATCGGTATCGATATGTATAAATACCTGCTTGATTGCGGAACCCAATTTTGCGCTCTGGACACTGCAGTGAAACACCAATTAACGAACAACATAGTCAGCAAACCAACTAATCTCGGTGTAACTATTTTTTTAAAGTAAGTAAAATAAATAATTGATGAAACAAATAGTATTTCGAAAATAAATCCCCAACCAATTGAGAGCCCGAAGATTTGACTTAAAGAAGAAGCGAAAGATTCGTTGACATAGCGCAAAGCGACACTGAAATTGTCGGATCTAATATCACTTATTCCGTATTGCGAATACCAAATTAGCCATATGGCGGTTGGCGCAACCACAACCCACCACGACTTACGGACTCGTTGCGAAATCAGGATTTCGATTGCTACTGCGGCTACTGCGGCAACACCTAGGCCAGCGCTACCGAGTGAAAGCATCAAAGCCAGCATTGCCAAAAGTTGATTTTTATTTATCGTGCTTTCGAGAAAATAAATTGCTAATAAATAGCCAGCAAGACTCAACATGACGCCGATCTGAAATGGCCAAAGAATATTCTCGATGCCGGCTCCCAAAAATAATATTGCGGTTCCGAGGGCGAATGCAGAATCTTTGCCAAGACGATTTTTTACGAGAATTACAAACACTGATGCAACTAAAATGTGTGAGAGATAACCAATCATTTGGTAGACGCCATAGTGACTTAACCCGACAATGTGAAAAAGCGCCCAATAGATTGTCGCGGGAACCAGCGAAAGATGCGAGTTGTGTGGTTGCAAAAAAGTGTCCGGGTTGAACTGCCACCGATTCATAACGAAGTTCCATTCGTCATATTGAAATGTGCGATCTTTAGAAATTGAAGCGAATTTAAAGATCGCCAGTAAACATAAAATGCCCCAAATAAGACCTGCCGAAGGTCGGATTTTTTTAGTGAGGTCTAGAGTCATGAAATTTGTTTCGACAGCAGGCTAACTGTAAGCCCTGGTTTAGATTCTTGTTGTCCAACTTCATGAAATCCGATGCGATTATGAAATCTAATTGAGCCATGATTTGGGGGGTTTAAGTTGACTTCGCAAGTGAGAATTGGCGCACAGCGATCTTTAATCATCCGCTGTTCAACGGCCAAATAAAGTTTTTCACCAAGTGTTTGATTGCGCATGTTCTCGCTAACAACAATGCGGTCTAGGTAAACAAAATCAGTATATTTTTTTGAAAACCACTGATAGTTGACGCTGGTGTATGGCGCACCTGGCGCAAAGGTGATACAAAAAGCATGCAGTTGCTTGTCTCCAATCGCAAATGCATAGAGCGAGTGCTCAAGCAAAAATTCAAGTTGCGCGCGGTCTAGTTCACCGACTGCTGGAATATTGAGGTTGTTTAGTGCGAGCGCAGGATCAATGTCAGAAGCATTAAAAAGTCTTGGTTGAAGTTGAATTGGTGACATAAATATCTAATAGCCTTACACAATGAGCTCTTCGCACTTTATTCTCGGCAATTCTATTGTCGCACCGTGGCCAGAATCATTGCAGACTGCAGTTTTCGGATTGGGATGTTTTTGGGGTGCTGAGCGCAAGTTTTGGCAACTAGACGGTGTTTACTCGACCGCCGTTGGTTATAGCGGAGGCGCGACGCAAGATCCGAGTTACCGCGAAGTTTGCAATGGCGACACGATGCACGCCGAAGTTGTACTCGTAGTTTTTGATCCAGCAAAAATTTCGTACGAAAAGTTGTTACAAGTTTTTTGGGAGTCGCATGACCCGACTCAAGGTATGCGTCAAGGCAATGACATTGGCACGCAATATCGAAGTGCAATTTATTTGACGAGTGACGACCAACAAGCGCTTGCGCTTTCTACTCGCGATATTTTTCAGAAACGCTTGATCGAGGCCAGCTTTGGCAAAATCACCACTGAAATTAAGACATCACCTGAGTTTTTTTATGCCGAGGAATATCACCAGCAATATTTAGCCAAGAACCCAAGTGGGTATTGCGGCATCGGTGGAACTGGCGTAACTTGCCCCGTCGGCGTGGTGCGTTAGGCGCTTGCGTCGGCGAGCTGTTTAGCGGTCGGTTTGCGGTACAGAGTTATCATCGTAATTCCCGAGAGCAAAATTACGGCACTCATCAAATACCAAGCATGATGAAAACCAGATATAGGATTACCGGTCCTTGCTGCAGCAACAAGCATTGAACTAACTAACGCGACACCGAGTGCTGCACCTATCTGTCCGGCAGTGTTGCTTAACGCAGACCCCATCGCCAATCTTGGTTGTGGTAGATATGCGGTGGCCGAACTTGTGAGTGTTGAAATACATAATCCAACACCGATGCCGACAAAAACAATGGTCGGAAAAAACATATCCCAGTAATGAATTTCGGGTTTGATCTGAATATTCATCCACAAAATTCCAACGCTCATGATTAACGCACCAGCTGCGACTACTTTGCCATGACCGATTCGGTTGCCGAGTTTGCCGGCTGGTGCGGCAACTATTGCTGCGGCGAGCGGGCCAGGTGACCCGGCCAAACCAGAAAGCGAAGGGCTGTAATGCCACACTGTTTGTAGCCATTGTGTGTTGATGAAAATCATCGAAAAGAAACCCATTCGAAAAACCAAGCCACTAATTGCTGCCGCAGTGACGAAGGGTAATTTAAATAACCGCAAGTCAAGCACAGGGTGAGCAACTCGGTTACAACGGATTACGAATATTGCAAGCAAAATAAATGACGCCACAAAAATAATAGACGAGCGATCAGAAATCCATCCCCACTCGTCACTTTGCACGATCATCAAAGTAAGTAATCCGACACCGAATACGACAAGTAGTGCACCGAAATAATCAACCGTGCGCGGCGCAGTTTCGTCGCGTGATTCATGCAACAACTTCAACCCTACGAAAAACGCAACTAAACAGAACGGAACATTAATGAGAAACACCGAGTGCCATCCGAAGTTGTCGACCAGAACTCCACCGATCATTGGGCCACTGGCTGCTGAAAGTCCGCCTACAGCACCCCAGACGCCGATTGCCGCTGAGCGTTTTTCAACCGCGAACTCTGGCAACACGAGTGCCAGTGATGCAGGTGTGAGGATTGCCCCACCGATCGCCTGAATTATTCTGGCGATAACCATGAAGAGCGCGGTCGGAGAGGCAGCACAAAGAATTGAGCCGAGCATAAAAATCATTAAGCCACCAAGAAACGCACGTTTACGACCGAATGCATCGGCGAGGCGACCTGCAGTTAACAAACCTGCTGCATATGCAATGTTGTAGGCCGAAAAAACCCAAGTCAAAGTTCGACGACTCTCAGGCCACTCAGTGACAAACGAGCCAAATGCAACATTGACGATACTGATATCTAGCGAAACCAACATCACACCAACAGATGTGAGTGCTAAAACTTTTGCGCCTCGTGACCAAGTTTTCATTTACCGACTGTACTTTCTATTAATCAGAGCCCCAAAAATTTTTTCGAATTTCAGCACCGTCAGCATCAAGTGTTCGGCCTTCCCACCGTAGTTCACCTGGTGTACCCGATAACGAAGCAAGCAAGCCTTGCATCGGTGTTGTGCCAACCATTTTGATTGCTTGACGCGCCGCAAAATGTGGATCGCTAGATATTTCGGCCATTGATAAGATTGGCCCAATTGCGGCTTGGGCATCGGTGAATATTTGCAACACAGTCTGGCTGTCGCGCTGTGCGCAAAACTTGATCATCACGTCATTTAACGCTTCACGGTTTTCTACTCGGCTTGCAAAAGTTGTGAATCGCTGATCGCCAGCACACCCAAGAACTTGGACAACTCGTGCCGCAACTGTCTCTGAACTTGAAGACACACCAACCCATTTATTGTCGCTGCATTGATAGACGCCGCGCGGCACCGTATACGGCAACTGCGAACCAAGTCGGGGTTGTTGTTCACCGGTCAGCATGAATAGTGAAATTAATGGTCCCATTATTTGAAACATTGTCTCTAACAAGTTGACATCAACGACTTGACCGACTTTGCTATGCAGTGCGACCATTGTTGCAAAAGCCGCAACAACACCAGTGACTTCGTCGGTCAATGCAATCGGCGGCAACATCGGTGCACCGTCGGGTTCGCCGCTGATTGCCGCCAGCCCAGACATTGATTCTGCAATCGATGCAAAACCTGGTCGGTCTTTGTATGGGCCTGTTTGTCCGAAACCTGTAACACGAGTGATTACTAGTTTGTTGTTGCGTTTCAATAAAACATCAGGTCCGATACCAAGTCGCTCAAGAGTGCCTGGGCGAAAGTTTTCAACTAAAACATTTGCTTGATCAATTAGTTTTAGAAATATTTCTCGGTCTGCCTCAAGTTTTAAATCAAGTGCGATATTTCGCTTGTTGCGGTTGACAAGTTTCCACCACAAGCCAGTGCCATCGCGCGGATCACGCCATGCCATGCCACGCAAACTGTCGCCCTCGCCAGGCTTTTCGATCTTGATTACATCCGCGCCAAAATCAGCAAAATACCTCGCGCAGTTTGGTCCGGCTAAAACTGTTGAAAGATCAATGACCCGCAAGTCTTGCAGCGGTGCCGACATTTTTAATTTTAATTAATTTGGTCGACTACGACGGGCAATTGCTGAGTTTGTCCATGAGCGACCGCTGAATCGCCAAGATGTTTGTACCGTAACTGTCGCAAGTGGCTGAGGTTTCGGCCACAGCAATTCAAGAGCAGTACTAATCGCAACTGCTTCATCTGCAGATGGTGATGGTGAAACTGAATTCTGCATCTTTATAGTGGCATATTGCCGTGTTTGCGGCGTGGTAATTCTTCGCGTTTTGATTGCAGCATTTTTAAGCCAGCAATTAATTTGCTGCGTGTTTCTGCTGGGTCAATCACATCGTCGATGTATCCGCGCTCAGCGGCCGCATATGGATTTGCATATTTACCTGCATATTCCGCGACAAGTTCTTTGCGCCGCTCAGCAGGGTTTGCTGCTTGTTGAAGTTCTCGACGATAAACAATTTCAACTGCGCCTTGGGGTCCCATCACGGCCAGTTCGGCAGTCGGCCATGCATATGCAAGGTCCGCACCAATTGATTTTGAATTCATCACGACATATGCGCCACCGTACGCTTTGCGGGTGATCACTTGAATCCGTGGCACGGTTGCTTCGCAATACGCGTAAAGCAGTTTCGCGCCGTGGCGAATAATGCCACCATATTCTTGGTCAACACCTGGCAAGAAACCAGGGACATCAACAAAAGTAATTAATGGAATGTTAAATGCATCGCAAGTGCGCACGAACCGCGCCGCTTTTTCGCTGGACTCAATATCAAGTACGCCTGCCAAAATCATTGGCTGATTGCCGACAATGCCAACGGTCTTGCCATCTAGTCGTGAGAAACCGCAAACGATACTTTTTGCCCAGTGTGGAAAGTATTCCATAAACTCTCCATCGTCAACGACTTCTGAAATCACTTTTTTCATGTCGTATGGTTGGTTCGCCGATTCAGGCAAAATCGTGCGCAATGATTCGCACTGACGAAGTGGGTCATCTGTTGGCGCAATAGATGGCGCTTCGGCCATATTGTTCTGCGGTAAAAAAGAAAGCAGATAGCGAACATCTTCGAGACACGCTTTTTCGTCTGAAGAAACGAAAGTTGCGACACCACTCTTGGAAGCATGACTCATTGCGCCACCGAGTTCTTCAAGAGTTACATCTTCGCCAGTAACTGTTTTAACAACATCTGGTCCAGTGATAAACATGTGGCTGGTCTCGCGCACCATGAAAATAAAGTCAGTCATCGCCGGCGAATAAACCGCACCACCGGCACATGGCCCAAGCACAACACTTATTTGTGGGATTACCCCAGATGACTGCACATTGCGATGAAAAATTCCGCCGTAACTAGCAAGCGATACAACGCCCTCTTGAATGCGTGCTCCGGCACCATCGTTGAGACCGATCAGCGGCGCGCCGACTTTCAGCGCAAGATCCATTAACTTGTGAATTTTCTCGGCGAAAACTTCACCGAGCGCACCGCCAAAAACTGTGAAGTCCTGGCTGAATACAAAAATTTTCCGACCATCAATCATGCCCCAGCCGGTGATTACGCCATCCGTGTACGGGTGCTCTTCTAGACCAGCGGCCTGCGCACGATGTCGTGCGAGCAGATCGAGTTCGTGAAAACTTCCTTCGTCAAGCAGAATCTCAATTCGCTCACGCGCGAGCAACTTGCCCTTTTCATGTTGGCGTTCGATTGAACGCTCTGAGCCGGCAGAGAATGCCGCAAGTTTGCGAGCCTTGAGGTCGGCAAGTTTGTCATCCATTGAGTTGCTGACCATTAGATAAACGATACTGCCCGACAAGCGAGTCGCTGAGCAGTTATTTTATATTTCAACCGCCACCGGTTGTGGGCACCGAAATCACGGTCGGCACGGTGGCTGTTGTTGGTACTGCTGTCGGCACGGTAATCACGGTCGGTAGCGATGTTGCACTCGGAATTATTGCAGTGCCAGGCAAAGTTGTGACAGTCGTTGCTTCTGATGCTTGAGTGACCGCGATGGATGTTGAAAGTGGTGTGAGTTCGCCAGTGGTAGTTGTGCCAGATATCAAGATATTCCAGATGCCCGGAGTATTGAGTACCAGTGTGCCGTCACCAGCAATAATTGCTGCGCCTCGTTGTGTTAAAGGAACATTGATTTGGATACCGCTGTAGCCAACTGCTTGAGGGATTAATTTGACGGCGAAATTATTTATTCGATTGGGCTCAATTAATTCAATCCGCATCGCATTGATGCCTGTGAGCCCAGGTGTCAAGGAAATAACAACACGGAATCTTTCATTTTTTAGTTCTTCGCGGAATACATAATTCGCAGTTGGTGCACCGACCTGTGCGACAGCTTTTGGCGGCTGAGTGGCAACCATCCAAGAAGTAATCATCAACGCGATGACAGCAAAACCAAGTTCAAATGAAATTGCGCGACGAAGCCGCACTGCTATGCGGCCAGTTAGTTGAGTAGCTTCAGCGAAATGTTGTTGAGCGAACATTTTAAAACCGATCGTGATAAACAGCATGCCGATGGTTGCCACAATTTTCAGAACGCCGAGTCGTCCGTGACCACTCGTAAGAATTGATGAACTATCAAGCAAATAAATTTGCAGCAGTCCAGTAAACATAGTGACACCAAAAGCAAGAACCGTATGTTTCGAAAATGCATACATCGCATTGACAAGATCTTCTTCTCCTGGCCCGATCAGGATTACTCGTAAAAGTAGAATCAAACCGCCAACCCAATAAGCCACTGCGAGTGCATGTACTGCTCCGAGTACATACGTAAAAATTGCAACATCTTGTCCAAGTCGGCTGAATCCGAGAGTGGCAATCATTGTTACGAGCAAAGTAACGGCAGCAAACTGGTGCGCGGGGTCGTTTGCGCGACTTGGAAATAGTGCAACCCAACCGCACGACACAACAAGTGCGAAACGAAGAATTAATACAATTCCGCTTCCAGAGGTCAGCGAACCTAACCATGAAAGTGGACTAAGTGACGCGGTGAAACTTTTAGAAGCCACTTGCATTGTGCTTAGAGTGAGAATTAAATAAAGCGTGACAACACAAGCGATCCAAGAAAATCTCATGTGACGAACCATGGCAACATAAGACGGTCCTTCAGGCCACGCCGTAATTACAAGTGCGAGCCCTCCAAATATTGAAGCCATCAATAGATATTCAAGAATTCTTAATAATCCGATTATCCCACCGACGCGCGGCCGAGATACTTGTTGACCAATTGTTTCACCGATTAATGGAACAGCCGTTGTGTTAACCGTGATCGGTACACCATCAACGCTGACGAGAGTTGTTTGTGTTTCAACATTTGAAGTGAAAGTAAACGAACCGGTGCTGTTGTCGGGTGGTGGAAGTGACCAACTGACAACACATTGTCCAGCCGGTGGAATTTGAGTTAGGGCGGCCGAGACAGTTTTGAAATCGTTGCCTAGTTGTGGTACTCCTAAACCGACAACATTTCCACCGCATGCAAGTGATAATCCCATTTGCGAAGCGGTATCGGCAGATGCAAGTGGATCTCTAAATACGAGCTGCAATTGTGTGATCGACCCCGAGACAACTTGATTTGCCGCAGGGTTAGAAGAGGTCAAGACATTTGTACCCGGGACTGCTTTTGGATTAGACGTCGCCCCGGCGTTAGTGGTGCCAAAACCAGCAACTGCGCAGATCGCCACAAAAATAAGAGCGAAAAGCCGATTGCGAGCGGAAGAGTGGATCAAATTTTTAGCCATGCCTAACTATCAGGTCAATACGGTTAAAACGGTGTGTGACATCTATAAGAACTGTATCTAGATTACTAATTTGAGCCCCTGTTCATGCATCAACCACCCCATAGATAGGCTCGCTACGAAATGGCAACTCAGTCTTTATACCGCCGATATCGCCCAAGACGCTTTGATGAGTTGAAGGGTCAAGACCATGTGGTGCGAGCACTGCGCAATGCGGTGATCAATAATCGTGAAGGTCAGGCATATTTGTTCTCTGGTCCTCGTGGAACGGGTAAAACTTCTACCGCAAGAATTTTGGCAAAGGTTTTGAATTGCGAGAAGTTAAAAGATGGCGAGCCATGTGGAAAATGTAATTCGTGTGTTTCAATTGATGTTGGATCAAGTTATGACGTACTTGAACTAGATGCGGCGAGCAACAACGGTGTTGACAATATGCGCGATCTAATTGAGCGAGCCGCACTCGGTAACCCAGGTCGACATCGGGTTTTTATTCTCGACGAAGTTCACATGCTTTCTAAACCTGCAGAAGCTGCTCTATTAAAAACTCTTGAAGAACCACCTGAGCATGTTGTTTTTGTTTTGGCAACTACTGATCCACAAAAAGTTAGCGAGACGATTCGCAGTCGTACGCAACATTTGCAATTTCATCTTCTGCCAATGCAAGAGTTAAAAGATCATGTGAACTGGGTTGTTGCCGATGCGAAACTTGTCATTAGCCCGGCAGCAATTGATCGTGTCGTGCAACTGGGTGGCGGTTCTGTGCGCGACACGCTTTCGGCACTTGAACTTGCGGTTGCTTCTGGTGGCGAATTAGAAGAGCAGATTTCTCTGGATGAATTCATAGAAGCTTTCATTGATCACGATCCTGGTCGTGCGCTTGCCGCTGTTGGAGCATCGGTGCAATTTGGTGCCGACCCACGAGCACTTACCGAAGATATTGTGCGTAACTTACGTGATTTATTTTTGTCGTTGATGGCACCAGAGCTTGTTCAACTGCCCGAGCAACGAGCAGAGATAGTTAATGATCAAGCGAGAAGAATGGGTGCCAGCAGTGTTGTTCGAGCGATTGAAGTTCTCGGCGAAGTACTTATTGAAATACGCCATGCACCAGATGCGCGACTACTGCTTGAAGTCTCTTTGGTAAAACTCACACGACAAAATTCAAGCACCGATATATCTGCGTTGATGGCACGAATTGAAAAATTAGAATCCGGAGTGATTGCGAACCGTGATCCGACTGGGCCGATAACACGGCCGGTGATTGTAGATCCAGATACGGGTCGGGCAAAAATAGGTAGCAGGGCAACACCGCTAGTCACAACGCCCAGTGCTTCTGTAACTAGTGCCGCCGTCTCTAGTGCTGTATCTAGTGTCGCAGTCTCAGGTGATAATTCGGCAAGCAAAAATGTGAAAAGTGAGAGCACAGAGAATGTTGCACCAAATACTGCAGCTGTTTTGAGTGACGACGAAATTAAGCGCCGATGGCCAGATGTGGTTGCATCTCAAAAGCCGATGGTTCGTGCCTTATTTAGTGCCGTTAATCTTGTTGATTGCAAACAAGGTTCGATCACACTCAGTGCACCAAGCGAAGTACACATCACCAAGTCAAGCGAACATTTACAAGCACTAATGTCCTCGCTCAAAACAATTGCTGGCAAACAAGTTCGAATTAGTTTTGTTGTCGGCGAAGCCAAGCGCAATCGTAATTCAAGACAAAGCTCGCCCGAATTAAGCAATCAAGAAATCGAAGAACCAATTGATCTTGCCGAGACAACCAAGGCACCATCGGGCACTCATTCAACTCCGATAGATGATTTAGCGAAATTGTTTCCTGGGTCACAAATAATTGACGATAAAAAGTAGTCAGGCGTGGCTTCCGCATATACCCAACCAATGCAAGCGCTTATTGACGCGCTATCGAGACTTCCAGGTATTGGTCCAAAGTCGGCACAGCGAATCGCCTTTCATTTAATTAAGAGTGATGAGCGCGATGTTGAGCAACTTTCTGCCGCGATCTCTAAGGCGAAAGCGACAGTGCGGTTTTGCGAACGATGTTCAAATTTTGCCGAAACATCGCTTTGTCATTTCTGCAGTGATGATCGACGCGACGCGACAACAATTTGCGTCGTAGAAGAATCGCGGGATGTCGTGGCGATTGAAAAGACCGGAGAATTTCGCGGGCGTTATCATGTTTTGCTCGGCGCAATTAATCCACTTGATGGTGTTGGCCCAGAGCAACTAAAAATTCGGGAACTTCTTACTCGGATTGAACCAGAAAAAGTTGCAGAAGTTATTTTGTGTTTGAACCCAAACACTGAAGGCGATGTGACATCAATGTATTTAGCGCGAATTTTGAAACCACTCGGCGTCAAGGTGACACGAATTGCCAGCGGATTGCCAGTTGGTGGAGATTTAGAGTACGCCGATGAACTCACGCTCGGGCGCGCACTTGAAGGTCGCCGCGAAGTTACGGGCTAGCTCGTTACTTAGCTAGCGCGCACAATCAGCGCATCGCCTTGACCGCCGCCGCCACACAATGCAGCAGCACCAAGGCCTCCACCTCGTCGGCGCAACTCGTGCAGCAGAGTTAACGCCAAGCGATTGCCACTCATCCCGATTGGATGACCAAGGGCTATTGCTCCACCGTTGACATTTACAATTTCGTCCGAGATTCCAAGTTCGCGCATTGAGGCAATGCCAACTGCAGCAAATGCTTCGTTGATTTCGAATAAATCAATATCAGAAACTTTTTTACCTGCGCGCTCAAGTGCTTTTTGAATACTTCGACTCGGTTGATGCAACAACGAAGCGTTGTCCGGACCGGCAACCATTCCGTAACTGACAAATTCTCCAAGTGGTTTGACGCCACGCTTTTCGGCAGCCCGCTTCGACATCATTACGATCGCCGAGCCTGCATCACTGATTTGACTTGCATTGCCCGCAGTCACAGTGCCAGTTTTGTCAAACGCTGGCTTCAGAGTTGCAAGTGATTCCATTGTTGTTGACGCACGAACACCTTCGTCGGTATCAATTATCAGTGGGTCACCCTTGCGTTGCGGAATTGAGATTGAAACAATTTCTTCTGCGAGTCTGCCGGCCGCAATTGCAGCGGCTGCCCGCAGGTTGCTCTTCATTGCTAAGTCGTCTTGCGCATCGCGACTGATGTTGCCGGCTGCGTATCGCTCCGTACCAAGACCCATCAGGCAAGCATCAAAGGCACACCACAAACCATCGCGTTGAATTGCATCAAGTAGTTGCACATCACCAAATCGAAATCCACTGCGCGCACCCATCGCAAGATACGGAGCATTAGTCATGCTCTCCATTCCGCCGGCAATGACGATGTCGGCATCACCGTTTGAAATCATTTGGTCGGCGAGATAAATCGAATTTAAGCCAGACAAACAAACTTTGTTGATGTTGATACTTGGAACATTCATCGGAATACCGGCTTTGGCTGCAGCCTGTCGGGAAGGAACTTGGCCCTGTCCAGCGGTTAGAACTTGGCCCATGATCACATGTTCAACTTCATGAGGCGCAACTCCTGCGCGACGCAGAGCCTCAGCGATTGCTAGACCTCCAAGATCTGCAGCGCTAAACGAAGCCAATGCTCCACTCATCTTTCCAATCGGCGTTCTTGCTCCTGCAACAATGTATGAACCAGCCATGGCGACTCCTTAATTAAGCGTTAGTCAAGAGTAGAGCCTTTATGGACGATTTTCGCTACTGATTCAGTATTCATTCCGGCAGATTAATTAGCCGGCTTTATATTTGTCTGCTCGGTTCAGTAATCTAAACAGATGAAAGAAATCCTAAAAGCAATATTGGCTGACGCTGACTCTGAAACCTTTGCCAATCTAGAAGTTCCCGCTACATATCGTGCGGCCTACATTTTAAAAAGCGAAGAAGCGATATTCGCAGGTGTTGCATCGAAAGACAAAGACCCAAGAAAATCTGTTCATATCGGTCAAGTTCCGACACCAGAACTTGCACCAGATGAATGTTTGGTCGCAGTGATGGCCAGCAGTATTAATTTCAACACCGTGTGGACGAGCATCTTTGAGCCCATCAGCACCTTTGGGGCGCTTGCAAGACTTGCGCGCGAGAGCGATTGGGCAAAGAGACACGATTTGGATTATCAAGTGATGGGAAGCGATGCGTCAGGTGTCGTTTTGCGGGTCGGCAACGCAGTGCGTAACTGGAAACCCGGCGACAAAATCACTGCGCATTGCAATCATCTAGATGATCAAGATCCATCTGCGCACGATGACTCAATGATGGCAACTAATCAACGCATTTGGGGATACGAAACAAACTTTGGTGGACTCGCTGAACTCGCAATTCTTAAGGCAAATCAACTGATGCCTAAGCCAAAACATTTATCGTGGGAAGAATCAGCAGTAAATGCTCTGTGCAGCAGTACAAGTTATCGAATGTTGGTTTCAAAAAATGGTGCAGCAATGAAACAAGGTGATGTCGTTTTGATTTGGGGAGCGACAGGTGGAATTGGCGCGTATGCCGTGCAATATGTTCTCAACGGCGGTGGAATTCCGGTTGGTGTTGTGAGTTCACCAGAGAAAGCAAAGATTCTTCACGAAATGGGATGCACCGCAGTTATCGATCGCAAGACAGCTAACTACAAATTTTGGAATGATGATAATACTCACAACGAAAGTGAGTGGCGTCGTCTCGGTAAAGATATTCGCGCACTTGTCGGCGAAGATCCAGATATTGTTTTTGAACATCCAGGTCGATCAACCTTTGGCGCATCAATGTATGTCGTAAAACGTGGCGGCACCGTAGTCACATGTGCAGCGACCAGTGGTTTTATGTTGGAGTTTGACAATCGCCATTTTTGGATGCGTCTCAAACGCCTTGTTGGTTCGCACTTTGCTAA
Source organism: Ferrithrix thermotolerans DSM 19514 (assembly GCA_945861325.1). Taxonomy (GTDB): domain Bacteria; phylum Actinomycetota; class Acidimicrobiia; order Acidimicrobiales; family Ilumatobacteraceae; genus BACL27. Next base: position 3,529 of record CAMATY010000020.1, on the reverse strand, counting down.
CTACCGCGAATCGTGGGAAGCAAATCGCCTAATGAGTAGAGGGATGATCCACCCCGTGATGTCGCAGGTTTTTACACTTGATCAAACTGGTGACGCTGCATATCAAGTGCATCACAATTTGCATGAGGGTAAACTTGGTGTGCTGTGTCTTTCTCCACAAGAAGGACTTGGGATTACAGATCATGATCTTCGTGCAAAAATTGGTGAAGATAAACTTACAATTTTTAGACGTGCCAAATAATCTGTGATGAGCGATTCACCTGAAATGCTGCTAACAGAAATTGATCATGTGGCAATTGCTGTAAGAGACCTAGATGCAGCGATTGACTATTACAAGCGAGCATTTGGTGCAACGGTTGCTCATCGTGAAATTGTTGAGCAAGACGGTGTTGAAGAAGCACTGTTGAATGTCGCTCAAAGTTATGTGCAGTTGTTGACACCGACTCGCCCGGACTCACCAGTTGCTAAATCGCTTGAAAAGCGAGGCGAAGGTCTGCATCACATCGGATATCGAGTTGCAGACTGCGCGCAAGCTTTGCAATCAATGATCGATGCAGGTGCAACACCAATTGATAAAGCACCGCGCAAAGGCTCACGCGGGACAACAGTCGCGTTCGTTCATCCAAAAGGCAGTTTCGGCACGCTAATTGAGTTAGTGCAGGAGTAGAACCCAAGCTGTGATTTTTGCGCTGACAATTTTTGTCGGTGCTGTGATTGGTGTGCTGGTGGGCATAATTGCGGCGAAATTTATTTCTGAAATTGATTCGCAGATAATCATCTCGCGAATAAAACTTATTAGCTTTGGCGTAGCGCTTGGCGCACTTTTTGCATTTCTTATTCGTGCACGTTTTGTAACTTGGGACTTGCGAGTTGCCTATTCAACTTTGTGTGCAGGGCTAATCCTTCAAACAACTATCGATGCATTAACTCACAGACTCGTGCGAAGCATCACACATCTAACTGCAATAGTTGGTTTAATTTTCTTGTCGATCAACGCAATTCGAGTTGACGGCAACAGCCAATTAATTTCTGCAGTGATCTGTGCTGCTACTAGTTGGTGTTCGTTTCTCGTAATCAGGAAAATTGCACCAACTGGACTTGGTTCAGGCGATGTGCGACTCGTGCCCGTGTTGGGGCTTTATTTAGGTTTTCTTGGCTACAACGAAGCAATTTTGGCGATATTCATTGCTTGCAGCAGCGCCAGTTTGGTCGGCGTGAGTTTGATTGCAGTTGGTCGCGGGTCTTTAAAACGCCGATTCGCATTTGGTCCATATTTGGCGTTCGGAGCAATTATCTGCATTTTCGCAGGCAATGCGTTACCAAGTGTGCTTCTCAACTAGTCGCCTAAGTTAGTGAGATGCAAGTTCACCTGATTGATGGAACATATGAAATGTATCGACAGCACTATGGGTCGGCGATTCGCGACAAACAACCCCCACCATTTGCTGCAACAATCGGAATCTTGTCGTCAACTCTGCAATTACTTGTTGAAGGCGCAACACACATTGCAGTAGCGACAGATCATGTGATTGAAAGTTTTCGTAACGAGCTTTATAGCGGATATAAAACGAGTGAAGGTATGGAGCCAGTTTTATTAGAGCAGATACCAATAGTTGAAGATGCATTGCGCGCACTTGGAGTGACGGTGTGGGCGATGGAAAAATACGAAGCAGATGACGCACTTGCTTCGGGTGTTGCTGTGGCGTGTGAAGATCGCCGTGTTCACCAAGTGCGAATATTGACCCCCGACAAAGATTTAGGTCAATGCGTCAGCGGTAGACGGGTGGTGCAAGTAGACCGTCGAAATAATATTGTGCTTGACGAGAACGCTGTTCGTACCAAGTTTGGAGTTGGCCCCGAATCAATTGCGGATTATTTGGCGCTTGTCGGAGATACTGCCGACGGGTTTCCTGGTTTGCCAGGTTGGGGTGCAAAAAGTGCTTCAACAGTGCTCGCAAAATACATCTCATTAGACGCAATCCCAAATGATCACGAGCAATGGAAATCGGATGGACTGACGACATTGCGTGGCGCCGAGAAACTTGCGACGACGCTTCGCACGCAGAGAAAAGATGCCGAACTCTTTCGCACATTGGCGACATTGGTGCAAGATGTGCCAGTTGGTTCAGTAGATAGTTGGAAGTGGTCTGGGGCTAAGCAAGAGTTTTCTGGCTTACTCGAAAAGTATGGAGCAACACATTTATTGGAGCGACTTGAACGAATTAAAAAACTTTCGGAGTAGTTCGAAAATCGCCAGAGGTAACGCCCACAGATTTTGCAATAGAAGACCGAATGCTCTAACTATGTTTCCTGCTTGCAATGAGCGCCATGAAAATAACAGACCGTAAAGCCCAATCGTGCGCCAACCTCGTAATTTTGCGAGCAAGTTGAGACTCGACAACTTCTGCGCCTGTCGATATAACTCGTAACCATCTCGTGTAAGTATCAGACTGTTGCTTGAAATCGCCGACAACGAAGATTGAACTCGACGAATGTCGGCAAGAAATTTTGGCAGAATAGCGAATTCGCCGATTGTTGCTAAGGCAAGCCAGAGTGCAAAATCTTGCGAATATAAATATCTTTGGTCATAGCCACCAACGGTGCGAGCACTTTCTGCGCGAAACATCGCCGATGAATTAACTATTGGATTATCTGAAGCAAGTCGTCGCACAACATCGATACTCTTTGTCGGTGTCTGCACTTCGTTGATCAACTCGCCGTCCGAGTTGATATTGCGATACCAACTGCCGACGACGACAACGCTTTTATTTTTGTCAAGAAATTCGGTTTGTAGTTGCAACCTTTGCGGGTCAGAAATGTCGTCAGCATCAAGAATCGCAATAAATTCGCCGCGCGCAGCTTCAAGTGCGATTTTAAGTGCTGGTGTACGGCCCCGATTTGTGTCAAGAGCAACAATTCGAATTCGTTTGTCATTGAAATTTTTAACAACCACCAAAGAATTATCAGTTGAACAATTATCAACAACGATCAGTTCCCAATCAGTGAAAGTTTGCGTGACAATGCTTCGCGCACTGCTTCCAATCGTTGATCCTGCGTTGAAGCAGGTCATCAACACTGAGACTTTCGGCGATGTGTTTGCCACTGCTGTGTTTTCGTTTGTCAAAATTTTGTCCCGACTTTGGTCGGCTCCGCCGACTGAAGTGACGGCCAGGCGATCTGCGGCACTCAAATGCTTCCGATGAAGGCTGCTGCCTTCCGGCTCTGACCTGATTCTCGGGCACTCGTTGCACAGGACCCGACCGCCACCTCACTCGACGGAAACGGTTGCCTAACGATATCGCGAATCGAGTTCACGAATTCTTGGCTGTGTACTCAGATAGCCTGCCCAATCCACGCAGTTAAAGCTGTTTGGGCGATTTGGAGGGGTGCGAGAGCGGCCGAATCGGCACGCTTGGAAAGCGTGTGAGGCGCAAGTCTCCGTGGGTTCGAATCCCACCCCCTCCGCCATGATCACTAATGACGATGCAATGAAATTTGCTCTTGCCGAGGCGCGCAACGCTTTGGTGCA
>CAMATY010000019.1 GCA_945861325.1 Ferrithrix thermotolerans DSM 19514 | reverse complement strand
CTGCACCGTCAGTACAGATTTAACAATCACAGGCAAGATCGCACAATTTGGTCGCGGTGCGCTTGCCGATGTGAGCGACAAGTTGCTCAAACAGTTTGTTGTCAACCTTGAGACGACTGTCTTATCGCAAGACGCAAGCAACAACTCTGTGCAAACAAAGGTTTCGACAAATACTGGCGAAATACAAAGCGCAACTTCAAGCAACGAGACAAAGACTCGGCGGATAATCACACCAGTCGAAAATGCACCACTGGATTTGTTGGGTTCGGCGGGCATGTCACTAGCGATGCCGATTCTCAAACGCTTATTACCACCAGTAATCGGCGTCGTTGCAGGTATTGCTGCAATTATTTGGTTTATCATTCGCTAAAAATTCTGCGAGTTGCGAGTTGCGAATTGTGAGTTGCGAGTTGCGAGTTGCGATAAAACTATTTTGGTAAATACGCGAGAGTTGCGTCGTGCAATAAACCGTTAGTTGTAATCAACGAGTTGGCTCGCCAGTCTTGTGCGCCAAAGCGGTCGCTGTATTTTCCGCCTGCTTCCTGAACAATAGGTACGAGTGCAGCAATGTCGTATGGCGCTAAACCAATATTGTCAATCGCAATATCAACTGAACCTTGAGCGACCAACATGTGTTGCCAGAAGTCGCCGTAGCCGCGCGCACGAGAAACATCGCTCTGCAATTTCGCAAGCGACGAAGTCGCGCCAAGCTTGTCCCAGCCTCTCCCTGATGTGATGCTCAAACTTGCTTCACGCATCGTGTCAACTTTGCTAACGCGAATTGGCTGTCCATTAAAGAATGCGCCACCACCAGTAACGGCCCACCATCGCATTTGCAATACGGGTGCGCAGACGACACCAAGTATCGGAACATTATTTTCGACAAGTGCAATCAAAGACGCCCACACCCCAACCCCGCGCACAAAATTGCTTGTGCCGTCAATCGGGTCAATCACCCATTGATACTTTGCGTCACTCGGCCCAACAATGCCGTGCTCTTCGCCGTAGACGCTGTGCTCTGGTCTCTCGGCTCGCAAAATATTTGTAATCGCAGTTTCTGTTGCGCGATCAATTTCGGTCACTTCACTTTTGTCGGCTTTGCGCTCAACAGTAAATGAGCGAGCGTTGAACCCGGCAAGGCTTACTGCTGCTGCCGCATCGGCAACTTTTAGCGCCAGTTGAAGTTCGTTTTCTAGCGATGCGATATTCATTAGTACCGCACCAAACTATTTTGGTTTTACTGTTGCCAGTTCGGCGATTGTTTCAACAAGTGAATCAGCATCTAGTCCGAGTTGCTTCAAAATCACAGCTGGTTTGGCCTGCGTCATAAATTTTGTTGGCAATCCCAAAACTTCAATTCGCGGATTCACCGAGCCCTGAATATTTGTTACCGCATCGGCCAGCATCATTCCGATTCCACCATCACGGATTCCGTCTTCAATAGTTACAACGACGCAGTGTTTTGATGCATCCGAGATCATCATTTCATCTGCTGGCACACAACTTCGAACATCCCACAAAGTGATTTCAATTCCACGCTCAGAAAGCAACTCAGCCGCTTTTTCGGCGGCGCTGACCATCTTGCCGACTGCCAGCACACAAACATTGGGCACTGCCGATGCACGCAATTTTCGAGCATTCAACCCAGAGCCAACTTCGTGTTCGCCGACAACGCGAGCAATTCCTTTTGGATATCGGATCGCAACTGGACCTGTTTCTGCGAGCGCGATTGCGTCTTCAAGCATCTTTGATAAGTCTTGTGCGCTCGATGGCGCAAGTAGTCGCATGCCCGGCACTTTAGAAAGCAGCGCCATATCAAAAATACCGTTATGGCTTGGGCCATCATCACCAGTTATTCCTGCGCGATCTAGGCAAAACACGACGGGCAGTCGGTGTAGCGCAACATCGTAAACGATTTGATCCCATGCACGATTCAAAAATGTTGAATACAAAGCAACGACTGGTCGCAAACCACCCATCGCCATTCCGGCTGCTGCAGTCACAGCATGTTGTTCGGCGATGCCCACATCAATAAATCGATCGGGAAAGTGTGATTGAAACGGAAGTAATCCTGTTGGCCCTGGCATCGCCGCAGTGATTGCGACAACTCGAGAATCTTGTTCGGCAATTTTGATGATCGTGTCTGCGAACGCTTGGGTGTATCCAGTTGGCAGAGATTTTGGTGGGCCCGTGATCGGATCAAAAATTGGTGCATCATGCAAGTTTTTTTCGTCGTCGTCTTCTGCTGGTGCATAGCCGCGGCCTTTTTGCGTGATCACATGAACGACAAGTGGGCCCTCTTCAACATTTAGTTTTGCTGCTGCGAAAGCTTGTTCCAGTTCTTCTTGGTTATGTCCGTTGATTGGGCCAACATATCTAACTCCGAGAGCTTCAAAAAATGCTGTTGGTTGCAAAAATTCACGGATACCAGCTTTGAACGCTTCAAGTCCTCGCTCGGCCTGTGGTCCGACGACTGGCAATCGATATAAAAACTTTTCGAGTTTGCGTTGACGACGAACATAAACAGGATTCAAACGGATGAAAGTAAGTGCGCGCGAAAGCCGTCGTGTCAGTCTGTCCTGAGGGCGAAGTCGATAACTCTTTGGATCAATTGCGCTCGGCGCAGCAGTTAAGTCAAGAGGACTAATTAAATTAGAAATAGTCGGAGCATAAGAACGACCGTTGTCATTGAGCACAATTATCACGCGACGCTTTGCGTGACCAAGGTTGTTGAGTGCTTCGTATGCCATGCCGCCAGTTAACGAACCATCGCCGATCACGGCAACGATGTGTTGTCTGTCGGGAGTTTGACCTGCGTCTCGCGCAACCGAAAGTCCATAGGCGTAACTAAGAACTGTTGACGCGTGACTATTTTCGATGAAGTCGTGCACACTTTCTTCGCGGCTTGGGTATCCAGAGATACCGCCTGCTTGTCGCAAATTGCTGAATCCACCGCGACGACCAGTAACAATTTTATGAACATATGCCTGATGTCCTGTGTCCCACAAAATTGCATCTCGTGGTGATTCAAAAACTCGGTGCAAAGCCAAAGTTAATTCAACTGCCCCTAAATTAGAACCAAGATGACCACTGTTTTTAGCAACTGCTTCGACAATGAATTCACGAATCTCGCCGGCCAACTCTGCAAGTTGTTCGAACGATAAGTTCGCAAGGTCGCTTGGTTGGCGAATGTCTGATAGCGCCATAGGGCTCTTTACGCTAGTCCAGAGTTTGCTTTTGAGTCTGAGAAGCCTTTGAAATTTGTGATACAAGACGACGACGGTTTAGATAATGGAGTTCAGTCCCGATGAAATATGCCACAGAGTAAGCGAGCAACCCACCAACTCCGTCAATCCAAAAATGATTGCCTGTAACGATGATGCACAGCATCGTCATGCTCGGATAAATAAATAGTGCGGCGCGCATCCAAAACTTTCTGGCGATCGGCCACAATCCGAATGCACACCACATTGACCAACCGATATGCAGCGAAGGCATCGCAGCGTATTGATTTGTGATTTTGCTTGCTGCCCCACTATCAAAAGCCCAAGGCCCGCCGAATTCTTTGATTGTGTCGCTGAATCCAAAATTTTCTGCACCATTACGAGTGCGCAATTCATTGACTATGCATTGCGCGCCAAATCCAGCATCGGGGCAAGGTGCATCAAGCAATCTTGGTGGCATCAATGGAAACAATGAGAAGCCGATAATCGCCAGCGTGGTCATCACGGCAAGCGTGTTTCGCCATTGGCCGAAAACAGACGGGCGAAGTTTGTAGAGTGCGACGAACACAGCCAGTGTGACAAAAAAATGGGCTGTGCCATAATAGACATTCATTGTTTTGATAAACCAAACATGTGGCAAGAACCACTCTTGAATTGTCTCTTCGTGAAATAATCCGAGCCATCGCTCAAAACGAATCACTCGAACTGCATTTGTGAATGCGTGCTCAGGAATTGAGACACCCTTGACTAGGGTTGATCCAAATTGATTTCGAATCAATGTATAAACCGAATAGAAGGCACTGATAATTAGTGCTTCCTTCCACCACACCATGCGATGTTCAAAATCGGCTGGCAGGGTAGGGCGACGACTGCGCTGGTGTAGTTCGTCAGTCGTCAAATTATCCACATTCAAACTTTACGAGCGACAACACTCAGATATGTCATCACCTCTAGGCTGTGGGCATGACGAAATCCCAAACCACAGAACCGCTAGTTGCAACAGATGTTTTAGAACGAGTGCTGGCTAAGGGGCGCAGTACTGGAGCCGAGTTCGCAGAGATATATATAGAGGATAAAAGATCCACTTCGGCCGGGCTAGATGACGGCAAAGTTGAGCAAGTTACTTCTGGTCGCGATCGTGGTGCAGGTATTCGAGTCGTGTCTGGCGAGACGACTGGTTTTGCTCACACTTCGGATTTGTCCGAGCGCGGCTTGCTCGCTGCCAGCGAGGCTGCTGCAATGGCGGCAAAACAAGGTGGTGGTGGGGTCATCAAAGTTCAACTTGGTGCAACGCTACGACATCCGGTGAACAATATAAAAATTTCTCCAGACGGCGTTGAAAAATCTCGAAAAGTTGAATTGCTAAAACGAGCCGATGCCGCAGCACGCTCAGTGAATTCGGCAATCGTGCAAGTGTCTGCCGGCTACGGCGATTCGCTTCGAAGAATTTTAGTTGCCAATAGCAATGGCGTGTTGAGCGCCGATGATCAAGTGCGCACGCTTCTACGAGTAAGCGTTGTCGCAACTGGCGATGGAGGAATGCAAACTGGCTATGACTCACTTGGCCACACAATTGGTTTTGAATTGTTTGACGAAAACGATGTTGAAGAGTTGGCAATTCGTGCAGCCAAACAAGCAGTGACAAAACTCAGCGCGAGACCAGCACCATCTGGGGCGATGCCAGTTGTAATTAAGCGCGGCAGTGGTGGTGTGTTGTTTCATGAAGCATGCGGCCACGGACTCGAAGCCGACCTCGTCGGAAAAAGTGCAAGCGTGTACCGCGGCAAAATGGGTGAACTCGTGGCATCGCCATTGGTCACGCTGATTGATGATGGCACGATGACTGCCGAGTGGGGCGCTATTGGTATTGACGACGAGGGTCATCCATCGCAACGCAACACTTTGATTCAAGATGGTGTGCTGACCGATTACATGTGGGATTATTTGCGGGCGCGAAAAGAAGGTCGTGTACAAAGCGGCAATGGGCGTCGCCAGAGTTATCAGCACTTGCCGATGGTGCGAATGACGAACACATTCGTGATTAACGGCAAAGAAGATCCAGATGACATCGTGCGCGACACTAAGCACGGTGTGTACATCGCCAAACTTGGCGGTGGACAAGTTGATACCGCAAGTGGCGACTTTGTGTTCGGTATGACCGAGGCTTACTTAATTGAGAATGGTGAAATTACTGAACCGCTTCGCGAAAGCAACCTGATCGGTAACGGTCCGGAAGTTTTGAAAGATATTGACTTGCTCGGCAATGATTTCGCGATGGGAAACCCTGGCATGTGTGGCAAAGACGGTCAAGGTGTGCCAGTCGGTGACGGTCAACCAACACTTCGTGTGCGTTCATTAACTATCGGTGGCACGGCAGCATGAGTGATGGAGTTCAAGAATTGCAAAAACTCGCCGACTCAATAGTTGGCAAAGCAAAATCTGGTGAACAAGTTGAAGCATATATTTCTCGTGGCGGCGAAACTTCGGTGCGAGTCTATGAAGGCGAAGTTGAGCATTTTGTTTCTGCGCAAAGTGAAGGCATTGGTATTCGAGTAATTAAAGATGGGCGAACTGGTTTTGCCTATGCGGGCACGCTTGATGACGACGCGATTACAGAAGTACTTGCTGAAGCACGGGACAATGTTCAGTTCGGCACAGTTGACGAATGGGCTGGTCTTGCCGAGCCAGATGGTGTTGCGCAGATTCCACAGAAGTTTTGGGATGAAGAACTTGCAAGTTATCCGACTGATAAAAAGATTTCGATTACGAAAGAGTTAGAAAAATTAACGCTGGCTGCTGATGCACGAGTGCGAGCCGAAGAAGCAAACTATGAAGACGGTTGGGGAGAAACGGCGGTCTCGACAACGACCGGTATTCGTGAGAGCGGTCGTGGCAATTCTTGTTATGTCTCGGTGTCAACTTTGGCAGACGACGGTGATGAATCTCTGACAGGATTCGGGTTCTCGGTTGGCGATTCACCGAAAGAGTTTGATCTAAATAAAGCAGCCCGCGAAGCAGCAGATCGCGCAACGCGTTTGTTGGGGGCGACAAAGCCAGCCAGCAAACTTGTGACAATAGTGCTTGACCCATATGTAACTTCGCAGTTCGTAAGTATTTTGTCCAGCGTATTAAACGGCGAAAGTTTGGCGAAGGGCCGAAGCTTGTTTGCTGACCGTCTTAATCAACAAGTCGCAGATGCAAGATTCACCCTCGTTGACGATCCGACAAACCCGCTGGCGTATACAGCAACAGATATTGACGGTGAAGGTTTAGCGGCACGACGAAATATATTGATTGAAAATGGCGTGCTTAAAAAATTTGTGCACTCAAGTTACAGTGCTCGGCGGATGAACACCAAAAGCACAGGCAATGCAAGTCGTGGAGGTTTCGCTGGTTCGCCTGGCGTGAGTTGTTTAGCGATGCAAGTTCAGCCCGGAACCAAAACTCAGGCCGAGTTAATTAGTGGCATCGACGACGGTGTGCTGATTCAAGATGTTTCGGGAATGCATAGCGGCGTTAACACGATTTCTGGAGACTTTTCAACTGGCGCGTCTGGCATCGTCATCACCAACGGCACACTTGGTGCACCGATTCGTGAGTTCACAATTGCCTCAACTTTGCAAAAAATGTTGTTGAATATTGTTGACCTGGGCAATGATGTTGATTGGCTGCCAATGCGCGCAGTCGGGCTTTCACTGGTCATTAGCGATGTGATGATGAGTGGCGCTTAATTAATGTCGATCCTGCACGCAATCGTGTTGGGTATTGTGCAAGGACTAACAGAATTTCTACCGATTTCATCTAGCGGTCACTTGGTGATCGTGCCGTGGTTGTTTGGCTGGAATGATTTCGAAACAGTGGCAACAGCCAGGGCTTTTGACACGGCCCTGCACCTCGGCACACTTGTTGCTGTTTTGATTTATCTGCGCAAAGATTTGATCGTTTACATTACTCAGGGCTCGCAGTTAATTATCAAGCGTCGACAACAACCGACATCTGCCGGTCGACGAGCATGGCTGTTGGTTTTGTCTGCTTTGCCTGCCGGCATCGTCGGTGCGGCGTTCGAAGACAAGATCACCGAAAAACTTGGCAGTCCTGCACTGATCAGCGTGAGTTTGATTGTCTTTGGTGTTGTCTTAATTTGGGCTGATCGCCGAGCAACTTCAAAGAATCACCTGCAATCGGTTGACTCGCTGACAATGCGCGACGCACTTGTAATTGGTACAGCGCAAATTCTCGCGCTCAACCCGGGAACCTCGCGCAGCGGCATCACGATTACGGCTGCTCGACTTTCTGGTTATTCTCGCGAGGCCGCCGCACGGTTGTCATTTTTGATGAGTGTGCCAATTATCTCGGGAGCCGTTGTCTTCAAACTTGCAAAACTTGTCCGCGACGGAATACCTGATGGTTTGCTTATGCCGATGATCGTTGGAATTGTTGTCGCTGGAATCTCTGGCTGGATTGCAATGTGGTCAATGATTCGACTTGTGCAGACAAAAACTTTTGCGCCGTATGTTGTTTATCGTTGTTTGATTGGCGCTGGGGTTTTGCTCGCAGTTGCAACAGGCTTCCGCTAACTAACTAACTAACTAGCTAACTAACTAGCCAACTAGAACTAGAGCGACGACGCCGAGAGCAGCGGCGGTGGCAATTTTTGGCGCATCAACAAGTGGCACGGCCAGCACAATGGTGGCTTGGCGACCTGTTTGCACAGCAACATCAATCACCAATACTCGGTCGAGCGCAACCGCAGCGTCAATGATCACATCAACAAAATCGCCAACAACTATTTCTGGAAGTGGGCCGATACTTTGCATTGCAACTGCACGAAACCCAGCCGGAATCTCGTAACGAGAATTTTGGCCCGATGTCGTATTTGGGCTTGCCGAGAAAGACAGTGCTGTCACTAAATAGAACAGCGCACTTAAAACTGAAAGCGAAATGATCACAAGTCGCTGGCGAGCATTATCTCGGCACAAGGCGTACCACTGATCAACAAGTTTTGTTTGCATGGCTAATCGCCATGTGTGCTAACTATTCGCTTTTGGCAGGAGTTGTTTTCGGCTCACTTTTTGTCTGTGACTTTGAATCGCTTTTTGTTTCAGTTTTTGTTTTTGTTTCAGTTTTTGTATCACTCGTACTAGTCGTTTTTTCATTAGTTGAACTAGACGAACTAGTTGAATCAGTCGCAGTTCCAGAACCAGTCGCAGTGCTAGAACCTGAACCAGTACCCGATTTAGATCCTGAGGCACTGTCGTTTTTATAGAACCCACCACCCTTGAATGTGATCCCAACCGGTGTAAAGACTTTTTTGACGCGACGCATCTTGCCGTCAGAAGGATGTGGTGCCTCAGTTAGGGCGTCATCGGTGAACGCTTGGTGAACCTCAATGGTTTCGCCACTGTCAATGAATTTGTAAACATAAGTTGGCATAGGGCTTTTGATTCTATGATGACTGTGTGGCTGTACGCACTGCGGTGATTCCTGCGGCAGGCATGGGGACAAGGTTTCTTCCAGCGACTAGGGCAACCCCAAAAGAATTGCTACCTATATATGACACTCCGGCGATTCAATTTGTAATTGACGAGGCGACTGCAGCCGGAATTGAACGAGTAATAATCGTCACCAGTCGGGCCAAGCCGTCAATCGAAAACTATGCGTCAGCGGCAAGCACAGAAAAAGTTGCCGTCAGCGTTGTTTATCAAGACTCACCGCTAGGCCTTGGTCATGCAGTCAGTTGCGCGAGAGACGCCGTTGGCAACGAGCCATTTGTGGTGATGTTGCCCGACGAGATTATGGGTGACGCTTCGTTGACCAAACAACTTGTTGCACTCTACGAAAAATCAGGCAAGACGAGTATTGGATTAAAAAAAGTGCCCGCGTCTGAAGTCTCGAGTTATGGCAATGTCGAAGTTGCCGACAGAACAGACGCCTCGTCAAGCGAAAGTTCAGTTGCAATCACTCGTGTTATTGAAAAACCAAAACCTAATGAAGCAGTTAGCGATCTCGTAATTATTGGTCGATATGTTTTGGCGCCGAGTGTTTTTGATCATCTATCTACGATCAAGCCAAGTTCAAATGGCGAGTTTCAACTGACTGATGCGCTTGCTCTGCTTGCCAACGATGATCAACTACTTGGTATTGTTAGCGATATAACCCGTTACGACACGGGCACGCCGATGGGTTTGTTGCGTGCGGTGATCGAAATTGCATTGGGTCGCAAAGATATTGGGCCACAATTACAAACTTGGCTTGAAAATAAATTCAACAAGTAGACGAACAATATAGGAGTTTTATGCGTCAAGATTTTGGTGTCAATGTTGATGCAAAACAAGTTGGGTTTGACTCGGCACGTTTAGCAAAAATTGATAGTCACTTTAAGCGCTATGTAGATGAAGGTCGTTTGGCTGGTTTCGCAGTTGCAGTTGCGCGTCGCGGCGAAGTAGCGCACTTTGGAATGTACGGTGCAAAAGATTCTGATACTGGCGAGCCAATCACGAGCGACACGATGTATCGCATTTACTCAATGACCAAGCCGATTACCTCGATTGCATTGATGATGCTTGTTGAACAAGGCCTGTTGCAATTGACTGACCCAGTGAGCAAGTTCATCAAGTCGTTTGGTGAAACTCGAGTTTGGAATACCGGAACAATTTTGAAGCCAATGACGGCGGCGCTAACAGAACCAATGCGGGTTTGGCATCTGCTGACACACACTTCTGGATTGACCTATGGCTTTAATTATGCCGATGTGGTGGATGATATGTATCGGCGGGCCGGCTTTGAAACTGGGGTTGCTTACAACGATTCGCTTGAAAATGTCTGTGACAAAATCGCGTCGTTGCCGCTGGTGTTTCAACCTGGCTCAAGTTGGAACTACAGCATGGCGACAGATGTTGTTGGGCGAATTATCGAAGTGATTTCAAAAATGCCGTTAGATGAGTTTTTAGAAAAGAATATTTTTGCACCGCTTGGCATGACCGACACTTCATTTTTTGTGCCAAAAGAAAAGCAATCTCGTGTTGCTTCGCTCTATCGCTATGACGAAATTAATCATTCAAAAATCAAACTTGAAAGTTTTGGCAACAGTTCACTCGACAAGCCAAAGTTTCTATCTGGTGGGGGAGGTTTAATTTCAACCGCTAGTGATTATTTTAAATTTATTAAAATGCTCGAAGGGCGTGGAAAATTAGGCGACGTTCGTATTGTCTCTTCGCGAACGATTGATTTAATGACACAGAATCACTTGCCAAATAATGCGGACATCTCAACTTTTGGTCGCCCAATTGGCGAAGAAATTTTTTACGATGGGCTCGGGTTTGGTTTGGGCTTTTCTGTAGTTTCAGATCAAGCCAAATCGCGTGTCGCTTGTCCGAACGGAACTTTTGGTTGGGGCGGAATGGCAAGCACGGCATTCTGGGTTGATCCTGTCAATGAAATCAGTGCAATGTTCTTCACCCAGTTGATCCCGTCAGGCACATACCCAATTCGGCAGTATTTACGGTCGCTGGTCTACGCAGCACTAGTTGACTAGCTAGTCAACTAGCTAAATAATCCGCTGAAAGTTATTTGCTTCGTCAACCACGAAACCAAATTCATCAACTTTGACTTCAACCTCGGAGTTCGAAACTGCGCTGAAATATCGCCAAGATTGTTGCGTGAGTTTCGTGTATTGATGTGTTTGTTTCGTAATCCCCAGCGTTTCAATGTCAATTACGGCAACTGTGATCGTTGCACTATCGCCAATTAGAAGAGGCAGTCTGCGAATCGGAATGCAATTCGTAAATGGTGTATTGATAAAATCAAGATCGGTACAGCCGTCAAGTTCGGTTCGATGTGCGCCGTTCATTTCTCCCCAGCGACCGTGGCTGTCTGTACCCAGCCACAGATCTGGGTCTTCAAGATCGCGAAATAATAAACACTGCTGAATTACCCATCCAGCCGAAAGTCGCAGCACGAACTGTGCGTTGTCGACACCAAGTGTGCCCTCGGCCGTCCAGCCTTCATTCTCCCAACGCATATCTATTTTGCTGATAACAAGTTCGTGTTGTGGTTTAAAAGACTGCCATGACGCAGTGTGACCTGAGGCTGAAAGCGGTTGATAAGCGTTCATATCGGCATTTATTTCCGCGTTCATATTACGGAGCTCCTGACCATATCCATGGCGATACCGTCAGCGATGTGATTTCTCTCGTTGAAGCGCAAGAAATTGTTATTGGTGGTTGTCAAAAGTTAGACACTGTTCTTGCAGATTGTCAGCAAATGGCTGGTCGAGTCGTCGCTCAAGATGTCGTCGCCACTGAATTTATTCCGCCGTTCGCGAACTCTGCAGTAGATGGTTTTGCAGTGCGAGCACAAGACGTGACAGTGGCCGGTGTTGAACTTGAAGTCTTAGGTGTGATCGGTGCAGGGCATATTGCGAACTATGCAATCGGTGCAGGTCAAGCAGCACGAATTATGACGGGGGCGCCAGTGCCACAAGGCGCCGATGCAATTGTGATGATTGAAGATGCAATAGTTATCAGCGAAACTCGCGTACGGTGCAATAAACCAGCGCAGATTGGTGACGCAATTCGCGAAATCGGAGAAGATGTCAATACTGGTGATGTTGTGTTTGCTGCTGGGTCAGTGATCAATCCAGCAGGTGTCGGAGTATTGGCAGCGATCAATGCCCGCGAAGTTTTAACTTATCCACGACTTCGCGTGGCGATGCTGTCAACTGGTGATGAACTCGTGATTAACGGCGGAGAACTTAAACCAGGCCAGATTCGAGAAAGTAATTTAACGATGTTGGCAACGATGATCAGCGGTACTGATTGCGAAGTTATAAATCTTGGGATTATCGATGACGACGAAACAAAACTCGAAAAAACCTTGCGCGAGGTCGTAACGCGCTGTGATGCAATTGTCACGAGCGGCGGTGTTGGGCAAGGCGACTTTGATGTAGTCAAGATCGTGTTGTCGCGAATCGCTGAGATGCAATGGATGCAGATGGCTATTAAACCAGCAAAACCATTTGCGTTCGGCAGGCTTAAAACGAGCGATTCACGGGTAATCCCAGTCTTTGGTTTGCCAGGCAACCCAGTTTCTTCAATGATCAGTTTTGAAATGTTGGCGCGCCCGGCGTTACGCAAGATGATGGGGCATACGCAAAATTTAACGCGACCAAAAGTGCTTGCAGTGGTTGACAAACAAATGAAGCGTCGTCGCGATGGCAAAATCCACTTGATGCGCGTGTTTGGAACATTTGAAAACGATGGGCGCCTACATGTCCGCGACACAGGCCCGCAGGGCAGTCATCAACTCGCGGCAACTGCGCTTGCCAATGGTTTAGCGCTTGTCCCAGACGGCGAAGGTCTCGCCGCAGGCTCCGAAGTTGAAGTGATGTTGCTCGGCTAACTGGTCAGCAATAGGCTCAGACCATGGGATTGCATAAATGGAACTAATTGATCCGTTTGGCAGAACCGTGCGTGATTTACGGATTTCGATAACTGATCGTTGCAATTTTCGCTGCACATATTGCATGCCAGAAGAAGGCATGGTGTGGCTTGATCGCAAAGAGATTTTGAGTTTCGAAGAGATTCATCGTTTGGTGCAAATCTGTGTTGAGCGATTTGATGTTGACAGCATTCGATTAACAGGCGGAGAGCCAACAGTTCGTGCTCACTTGCCGGTGCTAGTCGAGAAACTTGCAAAACTGCGAGTCCCAAAGACAGCGAATTCTCAACTGGCAGGGAAAAATATAGATTTAGCGATGACGACAAACGGGGCAACCTTGCGTTTGATCGCCGACGAACTTAAATCAGCGGGCTTATCGCGAATCAATATCAGTCTTGACACACTGCAAAGTGAAAAGTTCTTCAAGATCACGCGCCGTGATCATCTGGCAAATGTTTTAGATGGCATCGACGCCGCGGTGCAAGCCGGCTTTGCACCAGTGAAAGTCAATTCGGTTATTCAACGTGGCGTAAATGACGACGAGATTGTCGCCCTTGCGAATTTTGGTCGCGAAAAACAAATTGAAGTTCGATTTATCGAGTTCATGCCACTTGACGCACAGGGACAATGGCAACGCAACGATGTTGTTGGTCAAGACGAAATCGTTGCAGCGATCAATAGTGTCTATCCGCTTGAGCAAGTTGCGAGTCGGGGTGCAGCGCCCGCAGATCGCTGGAGATATCTAGATGGTGGCGGAACTGTCGGTGTGATTCCATCGGTGACAAAACCATTTTGTGGAGATTGTGATCGCGTGCGTCTGACTGCTGAGGGTCAGTTTCGGACTTGCTTGTTTTCGACCACCGAGTTTGATTTGCGCGAAATGTTGCGTGGCGATGCAAGCGACGATGCACTTGCAGCCGAAATCAAGCGTGCTGTTGGCACGAAGTGGGCGGGTCATGCGATCGGCAATGTCACATTTGTGCGTCCAAAACGTTCAATGAGCCAAATTGGCGGTTAAGAAGCACGATCATGTCTGACTTAAATTTTTCTCATCTGGACCCAATGGGTCGGGCACGAATGGTTGATGTAACACCAAAAGAACCGACCCACCGACGAGCAATTGCGCGGTGCAAAGTGTTTATGAAGCCGGCCACTACTGCAGCGATCGCCAATCGTGAAGTTAAAAAGGGCGATGTTCTGGCAGTGGCACGAGTCGCCGGAATTCAAGCATCAAAGCGAACCGCCGAGATGATTCCGCTTTGTCATCCACTATTAGTTGGCGCGGTATACATCAATTTCGAAATTGGAGATGATCACATTGCAGTCGAGGCGCAAGTTGACACGATCGATCGCACGGGTGTTGAAATGGAAGCCCTGCATGCATGTTCGGTCGCTGCGCTGACTATTTATGACATGTGCAAAAGTGCCGATCGAGAGATGGTTATCGGCGAACTGACGCTGTGGGAAAAATCTGGTGGGCGCCAGGGCTTGTACCGTCGTGAAACTGAGGACTGAGGACTTTTGAGCGCCATTTAGTGGGTTTTATAGCCATGTTTATTTCTCGCGGCTGAGAATATTTTCTAGTTTCAACCGAAGTTGCAACTCAATAGACTTACAAGACCGATGAGTAAGTTAATCCTTTTGATTCTTGGTGCGCTTTGGCTCGCTGTTCTTTTGCCACCAATTTTGCGCTCGAAAATTCACAACTCGCCTGCGGCAGGGGTCAGCCAGTTTCGGCGCCAAGCTAACTCGTTACAGAGGTTTGCATCGACTCCGCAAGCTCACATGCGCGGAATGTCTCGCGACCTTGCGCCTGATCAGCAGAATCAGCGACGCTCGGGATACCCGCAGAACAGACCGAACCAGCAATTTCAGCGAAACCCGAGACAAGCGCCGAACATGGGTGGTCCAAGAAACCGTCAACAGGGCTACGGTCGAAGCGGAGTTCAAAACCAAGATCCATATATTCTTGAATTCAAGCGTCAACGAAATCAAAAGACCGTTGTCAGCCTGACTGCTGCAACAGGCATTTCGCTGTTTTTAGCTTTGTCTAGTGGGGCAATGTTTTTTCTCTGGACTTTTACCTTGTCGTTCATTGCGCTTGTCAGTTTTTGTTGGTTCTTGGTGCAACAACGCGTCAAGCGTGACCTTACACGTAATGCGCAACGCTCTAGTCATCGCACTTTCTGAAAAGTCTCCAACTAGATTTCGAAGCAAGGTTTGGGGCTGTAGCTCAGTTGGTAGAGCGGTACGTTCGCAATGTACAGGCCAGGGGTTCAATTCCCCTCAGCTCCACTCAAGTTGCCATAATGGCTAAGTACTAAAACGATAAATAACAAGTGAGGATTTTGAGATGTCAATGACTTGGACTGAAGCGAATCTTGCTGTCA
The DNA here is from genome assembly GCA_945861325.1 of Ferrithrix thermotolerans DSM 19514. GTDB lineage: Bacteria > Actinomycetota > Acidimicrobiia > Acidimicrobiales > Ilumatobacteraceae > BACL27. The sequence goes on along the minus strand of CAMATY010000019.1, from coordinate 9,364 downwards.
CGGCACCTGGTCAGATTTTTGAGTTAGTTGACGCTGAAGTCTTCGGCGTGAAGTTGCGAGTGTTCAAAAATGCCCCAGTGCATTTGGGTCAGGTTTTTGCTGGCGCACGCGGGCATGGCGACAAAACTTTTTTGGTCTACGAAGGCGAAACTTTTACATTCACAAATGCAATGGATCAGATTGACGCGCTTTCGAATCTGCTCGTGAATAGTTATGGCGTCAAGAAAGGTGACCGCGTTGCTGTGGCGATGCGCAATTATCCAGAGTGGGTGATGTCGTTTGCAGCGATCATTTCGGTTGGAGCAATTTCTGTTTCGATGAACTCGTGGTGGGTTGAAGACGAAATGGATTTCGCACTGCAAGACTCGGGAGCGAAAGTTTTGATTTGCGATCAGCAACGCTTTGATATCGCGGCTTCAAGCTGCACCAAACTGGGCATCAAAGTCTTGGTTGCTCGTGCCGAAAAACCGCTACCGAATGGCGTTGACACTTGGCAAGAAGCATTGGCGCCGCATTTGGCTGCTGGTCTTAAGTGCCCAGTGGTTGAAATTGCATCAGATGATGACGCCACAATTCTCTACACATCTGGCACAACCGGGCGCCCAAAAGGTGCGGTGTCAACGCATCGCGCAATTATTTCTGCACTGATGGCGTTCTCGGCACGAAATTCGGTGCTAACTATGTCTGGCACAAAACTAAAAGAAGTAACTGGCCCTGAGATTCCGAGTTCATTTATTTTGATCGTGCCGCTGTTTCATGTCACCGGTTGTGTGCCGGTGATGATGAGTTGTTTTATTGCTGGTCTGAAACTTGCGATTATGTACAAGTGGGATGCAGAAAAAGCACTTGAAATGATCGAGCGTGAGCAAATCACGAATTTCGTCGGCGTGCCTACGCAGAGTTGGGATCTCGTCAACTCGCCAGCCTTTGACAAATACGACACATCAAGTTTGCGCGCAGTTGGTGGCGGTGGCGCACCATCGCCAACTTCGCTAGTCGGCAAAGTCAATGACAAAGTCAAAAATGGCAGTCCACAACTGGGTTATGGAATGACAGAGACCAATGCCTATGGGCCTGGCATTACGGGTTCAGATTATTTGTCGCATCCAACAAGCACAGGTCGAGCAGTCTTGCCGATGCTCGTTGAAGTTCGAGATGAAAACCTAAAACCAGTGCCGACTGGTGAGGCAGGCGAAATTTGGTTTTTTGGCTCAATGTTGATTCGCGGATATTGGAACCGTGCTGAGGCGACAGCCGAAACAATTGTCGACGGCTGGTTGCGTTCGGGCGACATAGGTCGGCTCGACGCCGATGGTTTTGTGTATGTTGAAGATCGCGTCAAAGACATGATTTTGCGCGCAGGCGAAAATATCTACGGCGCCGAAGTTGAGAGCGCGATCTACGATCACCCGGCTGTGCACGAAGCTGCAGTTTTCGGGGTGCCACATGAGCGACTTGGTGAAGAGGTTGGCGTCGCGATTTTGCCGAAAGCCGGCGCGGTGCTTGATCCACAAGAATTATGGAAATTTCTTGAAGGCAAAATCGCGCCATTCAAGATTCCTGCACATGTCGTAGTGATGAGCGAGCCTCTGCCGCGCAACGCCGCTGGCAAGTTTTTGAAACGCGAACTGCAACAACGCCTGTCAAAAGGTGAGTTGAAAGCCGAAACGCGCGTTAAATAGTTACTGCTCTTCAGGCGGGCGAATGTGGCGAAATTGCCATAATAATAAAAAGTCGTAAATAATTTTGCAAGCCGCGCAAATCAGCAACGGCCACGCAAAACGAGATTGATCTAACATCCAGCCAGCGACTATTGGTGGCAGTGCCGAAGCCAAACTGCGCGGCACATTCGTGACGCTGGCTGCTGCTGCTCGCTCACTGGGCTGAACAACGGCCATCACATAACTGACACGTACGGGAACATCCATCTGGCTCAATAGCCCGCGCAGGATAAACAGGGTGACCGCGAGCCAAACATTTGGTGAAAGTGCAACACCGATTAACAAAACACTTGCTGGGATGTGTGTAAAAACCATTGTGCGAACCAAGCCGATTCGTTTGGCAATACGAACTGAAAGAAGCGACGAGATTGCCGAGAGTGTTCCAGTTGCAAAAAATACAACACCGAGTGCGCTAATAGAAAGATCAAACCGTCGAAAAATCCATAAAGCGAATATCGACTGCACAGCAAAACCACCGCCGAAAGAATCAAGGCTAAAAAGTGCGGCGAGTTTAAAAATAACGCGTCGCGAATCACCTAATGCAGATTTAGTGCCTGTCGGTTTTGCTTGAGCCGAGACTGACATTCGTCGATAAATCACGAAAACTATTAATCCAGCAAATGCATAAACGAAAAAAGTAATTCGGTATCCAAAGAGGTCTGAGAGTTGCTGGCGATGAACGAACCATAGCGGTAGTGCAGCACACAGCGCGCCGATTGAGCCGACTAATGCACCACTTAAGTTATAGAGAGCAAACATCGCCGTGCGTTGATCATCAGTTACTGACGCAGAAAGACTTGCTTGCTCAAGAGGCAAGAATGCACTCACGTCACCTGCGGATGGGTTCATTGTGCCGATTACTCCGATGATCAAGATCAAAACAAAACTCGAAGCAAGGCCAAAAGCGATACCCGTTAGTGTCATTAATAAAGCAGCCATGGCGAGCAGTCGTGCTGGCGCAATTCGGTGGCCGAAAATGCCGACGAGGATCGTTGTCGCTGCTGAGCCGAGCAGAGATGCGGTGACGACTGCACCAATCTGTAAACCGCTCAGCCCGAGTGCAAGAAGAAACCCTGGCAAACTTACATAGACCATGCCGTCAACTAAGGCTCGCACTGAACGGGTTACGACCAGCTTTCGACCATCTGGTGTCGCGGTATAAGGCACCGAAAAAAGTTTGAAAATCACGTAGTAACGCTAGTTGACTAAATTAACGCGACTACCCAAAATCCACTAGTGTTTTGACCCGTGCCACCAGTAAATCTCACCGGTGCAAGCGGTGTGAGTCTTGACTCTCTGACGATCGGAAATGCTCTAGTTGATGTTTTAGCAACCGTAGACGAAGGGTTTTTGATTCGCGAAAAAATCGTCAAAGGTTCAATGAATCTTGTCGAGATGTCAAGGTCAAAGCACCTCCATTCGTTAGTTAACTCGCGAACAGAAATGAGTGGTGGCAGTGCTGCAAACACTGCGTATGGGCTTGCCAGTCTGGGTGGAAAAGCAGGATTCATCGGCAAAATTTCGGCCGACCGTTTAGGTGAATCATTTGCCAAAGATTTAGCCAATGTTGGCGTGCAGTTCTTTCCTGGCGCGACCTGCAAGACAGAAGACACCGGTCGTTGTTTGATTGTTGTTACTCCTGATGGCAACCGCACTATGAACACATTTCTCGGTGCCGCTTCGCTGCTGGACGCGTCGGATATTTCGCGCGAAGCAGTGCAAAGTGCGGCAGTTGTAATGCTTGAAGGATATTTGTTTGATCGTGACGCAGCCAAAGAAGCATTTCGTGTCGCCGCCGAATATGCGCACGCTGCTGGTCGAAAAGTCGCACTAACTCTTTCTGATTCATTTTGTGTTGATCGTCACCGTGAAGACTTTCTATCTCTTGTCAAAAATGATATTGATATTTTGTTTGCAAACGAAGACGAAATCAAGGCGCTGTATCAAGTTGACTCAATCAATGACGCGTTACATAAGTTGCGGGACGACTGCGAATTTGCAGCGGTGACGCGCAACGAGCACGGCTCGGTGGTGATCGACGGTGACGAAGTTGTAATCATTGATGCAGAACCAGTTGACAGTGTCGTAGATGCCACAGGCGCTGGCGATATGTATGCAGCAGGTTTCTTGTTTGGGTTCGTGCGTGGCAAACCAATTGAACAATGTGGAAAGATCGGTTCGATTGTCGCCTCAGAAGTTATTTCGCACATGGGCTCGCGCCCACTAGTGCCATTAAATACAGTCGTACCAAAAAACTTACAGTAGAAAGTTTGCTGGTTAGTAAAGCAACTTAGATTTCGTCAGCGGGTAAAAACTCAAGTTGCAAGTCACCAAGTTTGACGAGTGTCGAAGCGATCCATCCACCAAGTGTCGAGAAGTGGTCATCTAAAAGTTTGCTCGTGCCATCTTGCAAAGTTTCTTCAGCGAGTTCATAGTCACCCGTATAAGTAACTTCAATCGCATAGTCAATGCGCTCAGTAGGCAGTGTTGGGTGGGTGATTTCAATGGTGATGCTTTCGCGCTCAAGTTGACTGGCACTAATTTGAGGACTCTTTAGTGGCGTTATTTCGGTTACAAGAGAAGAATCTGGTTGGCCAGCAAGTCGTTGCACACGAAAGACAATTTCCATTTCAATTTCGGGTGACTCGTGAAAAACTTCTTCGGTGTACCAGGCGCGATAATTTGCTTGGCTCCAACTCGGCCAAGTCAATGTGATGTGCGATACAACCCGCGGTGGGTGGCCCTCTCCGGGTAGGCCGTAACTTGTTTCCCAGACGAGATCGCCGAGCAACATGTCTGACTGAAAGTGTTCATCAAATGCCTGGCGCTCCAAAAACGCATTCGTAAAGGCATCGCGCAGCGCGCCAATCGCATCGCTAAAAACATGGTCGAGCATGTGGCTATCACGCTAACAATGTGCGAAACTAAATGCTCATGAGTCTGATAATCCTTGAACGTAGTGAGGGTGTAGCCACCCTGACGCTAAATAATCCTGCTGAGCGCAACACAATGACAGCCGAAATGGTTGGCGATATCAAGCAAGCAATGGATGAAATCGAAGCCGATAAAACTGTCGGCGCAATTATCGTCACTGGAGCCGCGCCCGCATTTTGCGCTGGAGCCAACTTAGGAAATCTCGCCGAAGCAGACGGCGAATCACTGAGTCGAATTTACGAAGGTTTTTTGCGCATCGCGCGGACACCTTTGCCGACGATTGCTGCCGTCAATGGAGCAGCAGTTGGTGCTGGTATGAATCTCGCATTGTGTTGTGATGTCCGAATTGCTGCTCATCGCGCAAAATTCGACACTCGGTTTTTGCAAATTGGTTTGCACCCAGGTGGTGGTCACACATGGATGTTTCAAAACATCGCTGGTCCGCAAGCGACAATGGCTGCAGTCGTATTCGGTGAGATTCTTGATGGCCTAGAGGCACAGCGAGTTGGTTTGGCTTACAAATGTGTTCCCGATGACGAGTTGATTTCGGCGTCGCGTCTAATGGCGGTTCGCGCGGCGAGTGTGCCTCGCGAGTTGGCAATCATCACAAAGCGCACAATTCAAGAGATGGCGAATATAGCTACGCACAGTGAGGCGATCGCCAAAGAACTTGATCCACAAGTTTGGACAACTCGCCAGCCATGGTTCGCCGAGCGAATTGCTGCATTGCAAAGCCGAATAAAGAAGTCGTAGCCTTCAAAAAATTTTTCAATTAGTTTTCGCAGACTACGACTTGGCTTGAAAAAATAGGGTACGGTAGCGCTTAGAGTAGCTAAAACATTCAAGTATTTCCAGTGATGGAGGGAAAAAGATGAGTCAGCGACACAGGCGAGTTGAAGCAATTCCGCCAGTAAAACAAGAGTTGCGAGCGCACGCTCACAACGAGCGTCACCGAATACATGCAGAGTTGCATTTAATTACTGAACAGGTTCAACATGGTGTCGAGCCAGAAGATATTGATGAACCTGGTACTAATTGGAAACCACTGCATCACCATGATTCGCAAATCGGTCTTGGAAACAGTAACGGCCGAGGTTTAAAACATTGGAAGACAAAAGCGTGGAAGCGTCGAAAGGCTTTACGCCGAGCGCGGGCTGCACAAATAACAGCGATTTAAGATTTAGCGGCTAGCCATTGTTGTGTTATCGCAGATTTACGGTTGTGCCATTCTTCAATTGTGAATCCGTATCGCAGGTGATCTTCCCAGACACCATTAATTTCTAGAAATCTTTCGGACAGACCTTCAAGGCGGAATGAAAGTTTCTCCATCACTTTTTTACTGTTTGTATTTCGTGGGATGATGCAGACTTCAATTCGATGGAGTTTCAATTCTTCAAACGCAAGGTGCGCTAGCACCGCCACTCCTTCGGCAACATAGCCATGACCGGCGTGCTTGCGATCGATCCAGTATCCAACCGTGCCAGTTTGCATTGCGCCCCGCACGACGTTATTTAGATTGACTTCACCCGCGAAAGTATCGTCAATAAATAAACCAAGTGTGTACGAAGTGCCAGCCTGTCGTTCACGGTCACGGGCAGCACAACGACGATCAAATGCCTGCGGATCTTTGGCGGGGTCGGCAATATATTCTGAGCGTTGTGGCTCCCAGACTAAAAGCCACTCACCATTTCGACGGCGCACTTCGCTCCATGCCACGAAATCACTAGGGACAAGCGGGCGCATCATGATTCGCTTGCCGTAAAGCTTCAATGGCGCACTTGGTGTCACTGGTGCGCCCGCAGGATGCTGGCTGCGAACAGTTGTGCTTGCTGTGCTTGCTGTATTCGCTGCGCTGGCTGTATTCGCTGCGCTGGCTGTATTCGCTGCGCTGGCAGAATATTTTGCGGCGCCACTCACGAGTTTTTATATCGCAAACTATTAATTACCCCGTCCAACAAATTGTGTTGGCTGACGATTAACTCAGAGATTTGTAGTCTTCGCATCACTGCTACAAGTACACAACATCCACCAACGATGATGTCGGCTCGGTCGCGCGCCAGACCAGGGTTGAACACCCTGTCAATTAAGGGTTCTGTGGCGAGTGTCCGAAAAACATCTTCAACTGCTTCGCGTTTTAGGCACATTGAGTGCAATTTGCTGGCATCAAATTGTTGTAGCCCAAGTTCAACTGCCGCCACCGTGACGATCGTTCCGGCGATGCCAATTATCTGATCGGCGCCAGCAAACTCTGGATTCATGTGTACTGCATCATCTACGGCATCAGACACGAGAGAAATAGCGTTGGTTAATTCTTCTGGTCGCGGTGGATCGCGATGTAATTCGCTCTCACTAACTGTGACGGCACCAAATGGAAGGCTGACCGTCGTCTTCAAAGAATCTGCGCCGAGCATTAATTCGGTTGATGCACCACCAATATCGATCACCAAAATTTGCTTTGACAATGATCGTGCAAATGATGTTGTCGCTCCACTAAAAGAAAGTTCACCTTCTTGCTCTGCAGAAATCAATTCTGGTGAAAAGTTGCTGGCAGTCTTTACTTGTTGAAAAAATTCGGCAGTGTTGCTCGCCATGCGACATGCTGCTGTGGCGACGACTCGGATGTCAGTCACCTGATGTTTTTCAATCAGCGTGGCGTAGTCGCTGATGCACGACACTGTCCGTTCAATTGACTCAACGCCCAGCAAACCCGTTTTTGTGACACCAGCACCCAATCGAGTTGAGCGAACAATTCTCTCGATAGTTTCGCCGGCACTATTGGCGATCAATAAATTCGTTGAGTTACTGCCAATATCAATGGCGGCAAATACTGATTTCATTGATGACAAACCCTAATCTGATGGCCAACTATTCGGCTAGCTATTCGGCTAGCCGGTTTGCGACCCAAGCACCGACGACATCTTTTCCACCTGCAAGCCAGTGTGCATAGTGCGCATGCAGGCACTTCACGCCAGTTCGAGTACCAGCGACTCCACCATGCGGGCGGGGACCGACATGATCGGCTGAGATCTGGCTGTCACGCTCGACTGCGTAATTTAAGTGAGTTTGCACCAGTTCTTGTGGATCAACTTCGCTTTCAGCGAGATCAATGCAACCTGCAGACTCTAAACGACTTACGAGCAAATGTTTTTCTGCGCCAACTAACCAAAATCTCGTCGGCATTGGCGTGCCGTCGTAAAGTAACGGAGCATTTTTGACAACTACAGGGTCGCCGTCTGAGTTGCGTACGACGACTTCAAAATCTCCTTGAGGTCGCCGTCCGAGAAGCTCGGTGACTCGGGCAACATCATGTTCTGTTGCACTAGGCATTTTTGTTCCCAAAGATTTTCTGAACGCGTGCAAGGTCTGCCAAAGTATCGACATCTTGTGCCGAGCCAGAGCAGGGGATCTCTTCGATTAAATCTCGGTGCGATTTGAAAATTAGTCGTGCTCCGTCGTCGCCAGTCTGTGGTAGTAGTTGCCAAAGTTCTGCATGCAGGCGCACTGGGTTGCCACGGACTCCGTTGTATGTCGCAACCGCCAGTGGAGCGCTAGAGGCAGCCACAGATAGCCATGCTGTGGCAAGAACCGCAGGTTGATCAGCCAGACCGATAACAACGGCTTGGGCCCCAAGATTTCGCGCAAAGTCGATTCCGGATTGCAGCGAACTAGCCAACCCAGATTGCCACCTTGGATTATGAACAATCGTAAACGCACTCTTTGTTTCAAAATTTGATGAATCAAACACAGTGTTCAAGTCAACTGCGCCGGTGACGACCACGACATGTCTAAATTCGGCTTCAAGCAGATGTTGCAATGACCATGCACAGACCGCACGACCAGAAATCAGCGCAGTTAATTTGTGCTCAGCACCAGCGAAACGAGTGCCACCACCTGCCGCGAGCAGTATTGCAACAGTTGATGGCTGGGCGTTCACTAACACGCCACGGTGTAATTATTTTTTAGAAGCTGATCGACCACTACTTAATAAAGTACCTGGTGTGATCTTAAGCACGATGCACAACCGTGTAATTGTGTCGAGAGTTGGCGAGAAGTGTCCGTTTTCAATTCGGTTGATCGTTTTTCGGTCTATGCCAGCAAGTTCTGCGAGAAGGTCTTGGCTTAGTTCAGCGTTCAGTCGCTGTTTACGCAACTGTTCAGCGACAACTTCTTGTTGTAGGGAACTTTTTACCTTGAGGGTTTTTTGAGAAATAGACATTTCTTGAGCCTTTCGAATCTTGGATAATAGGCACTAAATGATAGTCGTTTGATTACAGAAAAATGCCTTCTGTCTTTTATAGATGAGGCGCGCTACCGAAATTGACCAGCCACAAATTTTTCAATTCGGATACATATCTCACCGTACTCTCATCTCACGGACATATGTGAAATTGTTTAAGTAATCTTGTGCGATTGCTACTTTTTGAAACAACACCAAAGTTAGAAGAGTGTTGTGTGTCTTACTTGTGGATAGGCCCAGAGCCCTGTCTCAATGACGGTATGGCCCGCCCAACACGCTTACCGATAATTTCGGCACAAATTGATATCGCCGTCTCTTCTGGAGTGCGCGAACCGATGTCAAGACCAATCGGCGACATTAAGCGATCAAGATCGGCTGTGTCTGTGACCCCGACTTCGGTAAGCCGTTCAAGTCTTTTGGCGTGTGTCTTGCGACTACCCATAACACCGATATAGCCAACATTCGTGGCTAG
>CAMATY010000018.1 GCA_945861325.1 Ferrithrix thermotolerans DSM 19514 | reverse complement strand
ATGTTATTTCCTTCAACACCCCACAGACGGATTCATCCACTGATTCAGCAACGACTCGGCCAAGGGTCTGAAACTCAACTTAATATTTCACAGTGGATGAAGTTTGCGGCGTTGCCATTGGGGGTTGCCGATCTCGTTTTCGGCAATTTTTTTCGCGGCAAATTGCTTTCCCGAGAGATAGATAAATTTAAGCCAGATGTCATACACATAATGGAGACACAGCACGCTGGGTACCTAACTGACAAAGCGTTAAGTTCGACTCAAACAAAACCAACAGTCATACTTTCAATCTGGGGCTCAGATCTCTTCTGGTTTCAAAGATTTCCAAAGCACGGTAAAAAAATTAGCTCCGTTCTAAAAAAAGTTAATTTGCTGATTATGGAGTGTCATCGCGACCAAACTTTGGCAGTAAGTCTTGGATTTAAAGGAAAGTTTCATGCAAATATGCCCGCTACTGGAGGAATGAAAACCGAATTACTTGCGAATGAAGCGCAAAAAATTTCGGCGAAAGAACGAAAATGGATCGCCGTCAAGGGTTATAGCGGTTTTGTAGGGCAAGGCAAAGATGCTGTCCGGGTAATCATGGCAATAGAAAGTCAGATCAAAGATTTTTCGGTGGTGGTTTATTCTGCAGGCTTTGGAACCTGGTGGTTTGCCAGGAAATTAAAAAAAATAATGGGAGATCGCCTAGTAATCGCCCGAAAACACGAACTTTCAAATTTAGAAATCGAACAAATGTTTTTAAAATCGCGTGTCGCATTAGGGCTTTCACTTTCCGATGGATTACCGGCAACAGTCAAAGAAGCAATGTGCATGGGAGCCTTTCCGATTCAAACCTCGACCTCTTGTGCGGGAGAATGGTTTATAAATGGACAGGGCGGAATTCTTGTCGAGCCAAACGATCTTGCAGCAGTGTCGTCTAAATTGTTGCAAGCCTTGAGAGATGATCAATTAGTCGAGTCAGCAATGACTCTGAATTTACAACAGTCTGCCAAATTATTTTCCGAAACATTATTGCAAGAAAAAGCCAAAGATATTTATTATTCACTAATGAAAACTAAGGATTAGTTATGAATTCAGTATTGATAACTGGTGCCGACGGTTTTTTAGGACGCCACATCGTGCGCGACTTAACTAGTCGGGGGTTCAATGTTTTAGCCACGCGCCGTGCTGATGGCGATGTAACGCAAGCGTCCACTTGGCAGACTTTCCCTGCTGCAAATTACTTAATTCATCTAGCCGGTTCAACTTTTGTGCCCGCAAGTTGGGAAGAACCCTCCGCGTTTGTTCAAGCCAATTCGATCAGCACCTCATATGCGCTTGATTTTTGTCGAAGTAATAATGCAAAAATGATTTTTTTAAGTACTTATTTATATGCAGCGAACGCAAATCTGCCAATAAAAGAAACTGACGCTATAGACCCCGCGAATCCATACGCACTTTCAAAACTCTTCGGTGAACAACTGTGTTCGTTCTATGCCAAGCACTTTGGTGTTGAATTAGTTATTCTTCGACCATTTAATGTTTATGGTGCTGGTCAAAGTCCTAGATTTCTGGTTCCATCAATTATTTCTCAAGCTAAAAAGGGTGACGAGATTCGAGTGTTAGATAGTCGACCCGCAAGAGATTACCTATTTATTGAGGATCTTCTTGAAGCGGTGAATTTATCTCTCACGTCAAAGTCAAAGTTTGGCACTTTTAATATTGGAACTGGGGTTGCGTCATCAGTTGAAGATTTGATAAAGACACTGGGTCAAGTCATCGGAAGAGAATTGAAGATTGTCTCTGCAGAGCAAGAGCGCTTTGGCGAAATTAACTCAACGCAAGCCAGTATTCTGCAGGCAACGAACATTCTTGGGTGGAAACCGAAATGGTCACTTGCAGACGGACTCGCTGATTTATGGAAGGCTATGGATCAAGAGAATTTTTGATAATTTCTTTTGATGTTATAATTTCGCTGGTGACTTCAGATGCGATCCATGCTGTTGAATTGGCGGGTGGATGTATTGCGTTTGGTGCACTAGTTATAAGGTTTTCGCGGTCGCATAAGATAAGTTTTCGCTACACCACTGGCTGGTTAGTGCTTTGTGCATTGGGAGTTTTCGCAGCATTCCTTTTGCCAATGATGACACCAATTGCTACATGGCTTCGACTTTCACCGATTGCGTTATTAATTGCAATTGCATCAATCGGAGCGGCGCTATTGTTCTTGCAACTAACTGTGAGCATTTCAGGAAACCAACGCCGAGTGAACTCGTTAGCTCAAGAGACAGCGTTGTTGCGTGAAAAACTTGAGCGACTCCAATCAACCAAACAAAAAAAGTAGAAGAATGCGAAAGTCTCCACTTGTAGTGGTGCCAGCTTTAAACGAGCAAGCAACTATTTTTAATGTAGTTACTCAAGCTAAAAATTTAGGTTTTGATGTTTTAGTAGTTGATGACGGATCTGGTGATAAGACTGCCGAAATAGCGAGTCAGGCCGGCGCAGTTGTACTGAGACTCAAAATTAATCTTGGCGTGGGTGGAGCAATGCGTTGTGGTTTTAGGTACGCAATTAATGAGGGTTATGACGCAGTAATCCAATGCGATGCCGATGGGCAACATCCCACGACTCATTTGAAAGATTTAGTCGAAATTTGGAAGACAACCGCAACGCAGTTAGTGATCGGCAGCCGGTTTAGAGACACTCGCCAGTCAATGGAAGTGAAATGGCACCGAAGGTTTGCAATGCGAGTGTTGGGTTTGGTTGCGTCTCACGCTTGCAACACACGCATCACGGATTCAACTTCTGGCTTTCGATTAATCGCAAAACCACTACTCAATGAGTTCGCAAAATCATTTCCGAGTCATTATTTAGGCGACACTTTTGAAGCAAATGTGGTTGCTGGCCGCGCTGGATATAAAGTCAAGGAAATCGCTGTTCCAATCACCGAACGACAAGCAGGGAAATCTTCGTCAAGTTCAGCCAAGTCTGTGATTTTGATTTTACGCAGTATGTTGGTTGTAATTTTTGGTTTACATTTCAATATTGCAAAATTTGAACAATAACTGCGTCTCAAAATTCAAGAACCACTAAAGATTAGAGGCATTTCCGAACGAACCTTGGTCCAACTGTAAGATTTGTTGCAAAACAGGGCAAACTGAAACAGTATCGTTTGATGCCAAGCCAATAAGGGGATGAAAATGAAAACAGCAGTGATTGTAGACGCAGTTCGTACACCATGCGGAAAACGAAATGGTCGTTTAAAAGAATGGCACCCAGTTGATTTGTCAGCACATGTGTTGAAGGCACTTGTTGATCGCACAGGTATTGACCCAGCGCAAGTTGATGATGTCGTAATGGGTTGCGTAATGCAAGTGGGCGAACAGAGTTTGAACATTGCCCGTAATGCGATTCTTGCGGCTGGTTGGCCAGAGAGTGTGCCAGGTACAACAGTTGATCGTCAATGCGGTTCAAGTCAGCAAGCAGCACATTTTGCGGCACAAGGTGTGATGGCAGGAGCATATGACATCGTCGTTGCTGCCGGTGTTGAAGTGATGTCGCGCGTACCGATGGGTTCGTCAATCGCCGAAGGTAAACATGGTTTTCCGTTTGGTCAAACAGTTCAAGCTCGTTATGCCGCAGATGGCGGACTTGTGAATCAAGGAATTTCTGCTGAATTGATCGCCGAGAAATGGAATATCAGTCGTGAAGACATGGATCGTTTCGGCGTGAGATCGCAGGCTTATGCAGCTCGTGCAACAGCCGAGGGTCGTTTTCAAAACGAAATCATTCCAACACTTGATGCCGAAGGCAAAGTAATGACAACAGACGAAGGAATCCGTGAGTCGACACTCGAAAAACTTGCGACCCTTAAGCCTGCATATCGGCCAATTGAAGATGGTGGCAAAGTTACAGCCGGAAACTCATCACAGATAACTGATGGTGCAACTGCAATCTTGATCATGTCTGAAGAGCGAGCAAAGCAGTTGGGGCTTAAACCTCGAGCCCGATTCGTGAATTTTGCTCTCGCCGCGGAAAATCCTCGTTACATGTTGACTGCTCCAATTCCGGCAACTAAGAAGGTTCTTGAGCGTGCTGGATTGAAACTAGATGACATTGATCTTGTTGAAATCAACGAAGCGTTTGCTGCAGTGGTTTTAGCGTGGGAAAAAGAATTACATCCAGACATGGAAAAAGTAAATGTCAATGGTGGTGCGATTGCTCTTGGTCACCCGCTTGGCGCATCAGGCACAAGGCTGATGACGACTTTGCTAAATGAATTAGAGCGCACTGGTGGTCGGTATGGTTTGCAGACCATGTGTGAGGGTGGTGGCTTAGCAAACGCCACAATTATTGAACGCCTCGGGTAGTTGAAAAAGTAGCCCACACTAATGCTGGGAAATTTAATATGGATCTTTTTCGGATTCGTACTTTTTTATTTCATCTGGAAAATTGGTCTCGGGATGTTGCGGAGCATGACCTCAACTTTGCCGCCACCGCCACCTTCAGGCGAAATGCGGCGGATTAATGTTCGCTATCGATGTTCAAGTTGTGGCACTGAGTTACGAATGACAATGGCGCCAGACCAAGACCCGCCACCACCAAAGCACTGCTTAGAAGAGATGGACTTAATTGCGCCAGTTGAATAACTAGCGAAATAAATAATTAGTGATATTTAGTCGCGGTGTATAAACCGCCGAGAACAGATAACAACCCAGAAAACAAATACCAGTTGTTTCGTCCACCTGGAACAAAACCCAGGTAGTAAAGCAAAATAACAACTGAGCCCAATCCAAGCAGAGAGAACATTAAAATTGGGACCCAAGTTGGGCTGACTCGCTGCTCGCGCAAAGTTGGCGGCGTGTATCGAGATGAAGCCTGAGCAATATTTTGTCCATGCAGTGAATGCGTGTCAGATGAATCTAAGCGATGTGTTTCGTGAACGCGCCCAGGTTTCGTGCCTTTAGGTGTGGTGCGTCCTCCACTTTTTCGATTTGATGGCGCCATATCTTGCTTAAGTGTAGAGGGGATAAATAGCTTTGGAACTGACTATTTATACGGCAGGCTTAGAGATATGGATAATTCAGCACCAAAAATATTGGTGATCGATAACTATGACAGTTTCGTCTACAACCTCGTGCAGTATCTTGGCGAGTTGGGTGCTAAGCCAATTATTTTTCGTAATGATGAAATAACGGTTGATCAAGCACTTGAACTTAAACCAGATGGCGTTTTGTTATCGCCTGGGCCAGGCAAACCACAAGACGCAGGTATTTTGTGTGATGCAGTGAAAGCGTTTGCCGGCGTTTCACCAATTTTTGGTGTGTGTTTGGGTCATCAAGCAATTGGACAAGTGTTTGGCGCACAGATTGTCAGTGCTCCTGAACTTCAGCATGGCAAGACTTCACAAATTCGACATCAAAAACTCGGTGTGTTTAAACATCTTGAATCTCCACTTAAAGCAACGCGATATCACTCTTTAACAATTGATCCAGCATCAGTACCGCAACAACTCATCGTCACTGCGACTACCGATGATGGTTTAATCATGGGTGTTCGCCACAAGGATTTAGAAGTAGAGGGCGTCCAATTTCATCCAGAGAGTGTATTGACAGATCATGGCCACAAGATCATCGAAGCTTTTTTGAATCATTGTAAAAAGTAATTAGCTAAGTTACGGAGTATTAGTCGGGGCAACTCCACGACCTACCGTTAGACGAATTGTGATTCCGGCCTCAACAAGTGTGCCAGTGTCGGTACCTTGCGTCACGACTTTTCCGTCATTGGCGTTTCCTGCAGGAACATCTTGAAACTTAACATCAACTATTAGTCCAATCGCAGTGAGTTGAGCCCGAGCGTCAGCCTCTGTGAGTCCTTCAACTTGTGGCATCGTAACTTTTGTTCCGCCTTTGGATATAAAAACAATTATCGGTGCACCGAATGGCGCCTGCTCACCAATTGCAGGTTCAGTTCTGATTACACGACCCTTTTCGATTGTTGCATTCTGTTCTTCGGCAAGCGTGACGATGAAACTGTATGGTGCTGTTTGCAATAGTTGCAGGGCGGCCGTTGAAACTTGTCCCTGCACATTTGGCACCGTTGCTAAACCAACCCCGCCCGAGACGACTACTGCAATTACCGAACCAGAACGAACTTGGGTATCAACTTTAGGATCCTGCATAATTATTTGATTCTCGGGGATCTTTAGATCGATTCGCACTTCAGCAATCGCGAGTTGCAACCCGAGAGGTGCGAGCAATGCAGTTGCTTCTTTAACAGTCAGGCCTCTAACTAGTGGGACGACTATGGGGGTGCTTGCTGGATTGTAAGTAATTGAAATGGTGTCGCCATTTCGGGCAAGAACGCTTGGCGGTGGATCTTGCGAATAGACAATGTCGTTTCCAATACCTTCTTTGGGACTCGCATACGGTACGGGAGTAAACCCGAGAGCAAGAAGGGTTTCGCTGGCATCCTTGACGGTTAGATTGCGCACATCTGGAACCGTGATTGAAACATTTGATGAATTACCGACGAGCGTTTGGTATAAAAAAAATGCGCCAGCAAGCAAAGCAACTGCCGCCAAGAAAGCACCAACTACAAAAATTGCTGGTCGGCGTTCGGTGAGATCATCATATGGCGGATAATTCGTTGTCTGCCGAGAACTACTCGCCGCAACGTTTTTTGAACTAATCACCGCAATTTGTGAAGTATCTTGATCTTGAGTAGAGATGACGGTTGTCGCATTTGGATCAAAGTTCGTCACGGGCAAAACACGAGTTGCTGAATTGCTTGTCGTATTTGGTGCGTTTGCGACAGAGTTTTTCATTGCCAAAACTGGCATACCTTCAACAAATCGGCGCAGATCATCGCGCACTTCTCCAGCAGTCAAGTAACGGTCGTCTTGGGATTTGGCCATACATTTGCTGACTATTGCGGATAATGGTGGAGGGATCGATTTATTTAGTTGATCCAACGGAATCGCATTTTCGTGAACCTGCTTATAAGCAATCGCCACGGCATTTTCGCCAAGAAATGGTGCAGTTCCAGAAAGTAGTTCGTACATCACGATTCCAAGCGAGTAAATATCGCTTCGTTGATCAGTTACTGCCCCTTGAGCCTGTTCTGGAGAAAAATAAGTTGCAGTTCCCATTACTGCCCCGGTTTGCGTGAGGCCCTGCTCAACTCCTGCACCAAGTGCGCGAGCAATACCAAAGTCTGCGACCTTCACTTGACCAGAATTACTTACAAGAATATTTCCGGGCTTTACATCGCGATGAACGACACCGTTTTGATGCGCTGAACCAAGTGCGGCTGCAACTTCACCAACGAGATCACAAACTTGCAGTGGTGTCAGTGTTCCACTTTGGCGAATGACGTCAGCCAGGGTTCGACCATTGACATATTCCATTGCGATGTAATAAGTGTTATTTACACGCCCCCAGTCATAAACGCCAACGATATTGGGATGATTTAAGCCTGCAGCTGCTTGTGCTTCGCGACGAAACCGTTCGACAAATGCAGGATCCACTGCAAACTCTGGGAACAAAACCTTTATCGCTACAACACGATCAAGCAAAATATCTTTAGCTTGAAATATTTCGGCCATTCCACCACGACCAATTCGACGGCCAATTTCGTAGCGATCGTCAATTAGCACGCGCTTAGTGTCGCTCATGGTTTAGTTGAACTTGTAGTTGAATTCAAGATTGCAACGGTCGTTGTGGTTACGATCGGTGTCATCGCAGTCTCAACTACTTCACGAATCTGATTCACATAACTTTGAGCATCGGTTGCAGATTTGAAAGTCGGTTTGGCAAGAATCTCTTGAGCAAGCCCAAGGTTAAGATCTGTTTTTTTAAGAGTGCTATCGGCAGCAATCAACGGTTCAAGCCAAAGGAGATTCTTTCCTCTGTAGATGAGTACACGCGCGTCAGGAGTTTCGTTTTCAAAAGCGACAAAGTAGCCAGATCGTGCATAAATCGTTGTGAACACAATTGCCAGAGTTGCGACTACGGCGAGAATTCCAGAAATAATTAATTTACGAGCAAGTTTGTACTTAATTGACAATCGTTTTGTTGAATCAGAATCTTCACTTGATGGGGCCTTATCATCAGCCATTACATCTACAACTATTACCGTGATGTTGTCGCGTCCACCATTACGGTTAGCCATCGCGACGAGGTAAATAGCAGTTTGCTGAGGGTCTGAATTTAGTTTTAAACAAGTTTCAATATCGATATCTGAAACTTCGTCAACTAAACCATCACTACATAAAAGATATCTATCGCCAACAATCAGGGGCAAAGTCCATGTGTCAACTCCGACTGTTGGTTCAATTCCTAGTGCGCGTGTAACTATATTTCGTCTGGCATGTGTTCGAGCCTCTTCTCGAGTTATCAATCCCTCACTGACTAACTCTTGAACATAAGAGTGATCAACACTTACCTGTCTAAATTCGCCACCTCGCAATAAATAAGTACGAGAGTCGCCAATATTTGCAACCGTTACCGATTTAGAGTCATTCTCAGATTTTGATTTATTAGTCGGAGTTATCGCTAGGGCAGTAAGCGTGGTGCCCATTCCTCGTTGCTCTACGGTGTTAGTAGCGGCATTAAATATTTGTTCATTGAGCTCCTTGATTGCGGAGTTGAGGTCTTTGGCATCGGCAATGCCTTTAGCTTGGGCTGATCTGAGGATTTTAATTGCCATTGCGCTTGCGACTTCACCAGCATTGTGTCCACCCATACCGTCAGCGACGACAAACAATCCTTCTTGAGCAAGCATTGAATCTTCATTTTGAACGCGCAAACTTCCGGTATCACTTAGTGCGCCCCAGCGAATATAAGTAGGCACCTCAGCTAACTTCAAATCTTGCTGTAGAAGTACCGAATGCGAGTTCGTCGCCAGTCATAAGTAATTTTTGCCCGACAATTTTGACGCCGTTTACTTTCGTGCCATTAGTGCTCCCCAGATCAACAATTGACCAGCCGTCAATATTATTTATAAGTTGGGCATGCTCGCGGCTGACATTGCTGTCAGCAAAAACAACTGAGCAAGTTGCATGTCTTCCAATTTTGATAGTTTCGCCGCTCAAGTTGATTCGTTGCCCTGTCGATAAAACCAGGGCGGCATTGACGGCTGTAACTGGTGTTGAAATGATCTCAGCAACTTCTTCTATCGGTCTAGCGCTAGGACTAGCACTGGTAGCACTAGTACTCGCGCTGGTGGAGCCAGCCGGTTGGGTCACGATTTTCGGAGTCAACTGTGGCGATATTTGAAACGTGCCAGATTTAATTGCCTCGTCATCTTCAAGGACTACCGAAAATGGCTCGTTGTATTCATAGCCTTGTTTCTCACAATGTTCAGTTGCTGCGATTACTAGTTCGCGAATTAAATGGGCCTTGACATCAACAAAAGCTGCCAAGTCTGAACTCTGCATACGAATCACATACGACCCTGACAGAGGTTGGTGATCAGCCGATGCATCAAGTAAGCCAATGAGTTGCCTTCCGAGAGAAATTGGTCTGATCGAAGTGGCGTAAGCACGCGCAAACATGCGTTAATTCTACGCCTGTAAACAAGCCATAACTGTTAGCGTCAGTAGTTCATTCGGGCGAGTGGCGAAATGGCAGACGCGCTGGCTTCAGGTGCCAGTGTTCGTAAGGACGTGGGGGTTCAAGTCCCCCCTCGCTCACAAAATTGGTTAATGAACCTTGCAGTACTGATCGTTGTTAATTTTGCGTCCCCAGCGACTCATTAACAATTTAACTTCCGATGGTTTTACATTTGCAGGACGTGTGGCTGATTCAAAGTGGAAAAGACGAGCATTCGGCGTCCAAATTATGCGGTAGCCAAGCTCTAAGAACTTGAACGCAATATCACAGTCATTAAACGCCAATGGATATATTTCACTCATTCCACCGACTTCAAAATAGGCGTCTCGCTTGATCAGTGCACACGCTCCAGTTACGCCGCTAACTTCGCGCGCCAATTTAAGCATTCTGAAATGTCCGAAAATATTACTTGAGAGACCAGTGCAAAAATTATGTAGTGAGTGGGTGTTTGAGTGCCCCGCACTTTGTATTCGGCCATCTTCAAAAAGCAGCATCGGTCCAACCATCGCCACATCTTCTTCAATTATGTGACCAACCATTGTCTCAATCCAATCTGGGCTGATAATTTCGGTATCGTCATTTAAAAACAAAATTAATGGCGCGTCACTATTAACTACACCGATATTGCATTTATCGGAAAAGTTAAATGGTTTGTCGTAGTCGATAATTTTCAAGCGATTTGGGCAAACGGCTTTGAGATCTGCTACTACTTGTGGTGGCGTGCCCTTGTCGACGACGACGATGATTTCAAAGTTCGCATAGGTAGATCTTCGCTCAACGCTTTCGACCGCATTGACTACTAAGCATGTGTCTACTCCAAAGATAGATTTTCTGGTTCCGCAGGTTGGAATTATTATGCTGACCTTTGGGTGCTCTGTTAGTTGACGATTCACTGTGACTAGAGAGAGCGCTGGGTCAAATTTCACCTCGGCCGTGATTCTTCGTCGCTTGAGGTGCTCATCAACCGCTTTGGCGGCAGCAGTGTAGGCGTACAATTTTGCGTTATTCGCCGAAGCAGTTGAACCTGGAACTGCTCTCCAGTGGTACAAAACTTTTGGTATATGCACGATGTTTTTAGTTTGCTCGGTGATTCGCAGAAATAAGTCGTAGTCTTGTGCACCGTCAAAACCATTTCTGAATCGCCCCACTTCGTTGAGTAGAGATGTTCGCATTACTGATAAATGTGAGCAATAATTTTGCGCTAGAAACCGTTCTGGTGACCAATCTGGTTTGACAAATTCGTCAAAGTGTTCGCCATCTTCAGTGATTTTGTCTTCATCTGAATATATGTAATCAACAATTGGGTTGGCATTGATACATGTTGCGACTTCCTCAAGTGCGTCGAGGTGAAGTTCATCGTCGTTATCAAGTAACACTATGAATTCTCCAGTCGTCAGGGAGATTGCATCATTTGAAGCTGCAACTATGCCACCATTTTCGGATCGCAGGTAAACTTTGACGCGTTGATCCAGTGCCTGGAGTTCGTTTAATCGAGTCTTAACCCATGGTGCTGTTGAGCAATCATCAACGAGGCACCACTCCCAATCTTTAAATTCCTGGGCAAACACAGTCTCAATACATTTTTCGAATGCATATCTCGGTGGGTCGTAGACCGGTGTGACGATACTCAGCAACGGAGTCATAATTTTTAACTCGAAATTTTGCGCAATATTCGAACTGGAATCATTACAAATCTCCCGATTTTCCATGAAGCCGAATTGTAAACCCGAACAAGTTCAGCGGCCTGACCTCTTTGTAATGCATTAGAACGGTGCAAGTCGGCCATTGCCTCCTCAAGTCGTTTGATATGAGCTAAATGGTTTTTGATATGAGTATTAGCGTCTTTTAGTTTTTCGATAATCGTGTTATGTTCGACTCGCATCTCACCCATTTCTGCTGCAGTACCAATAGAAAAATCTCGAGATTGCAAAAGCGCCAACTCAAGATGCATAATTTTTTCTTCGGCCACCTGCAATTTATTGCGGGACAAGAGCAGTTCTGCTTGCAGTTCAATTTTTGAAAGATCAGCAGCGACTGCTTGATTGTCATCCATGATTAAATTTTAACCCTACTTGTTTAAAGAACTTGTTTAAATTAATGATAAGTTGTAAGTAAATGCAGCAATTACGGGATATCGCAAATTCGCGCAATCTGCTGTGGAATCTCACGTTGCGCGAGCTGCGCAGTAAATATCGCCGATCAGTTTTGGGTTGGTCGTGGTCGATGCTCAACCCTCTTGCACAGATGGCAATCTATACGTTCGTCTTTGGTGTGCTCTTTGGTGCCCAAGCACCTGTTGGTGACCCGTCAGGGATTACGACATATGGTTTGTATTTATTAACAGGGTTGATCCCTTGGGGATTTTTCTCTCTCGTCTGCGGTGTCGGTTTACAATCAATTTTAAGTAATACAACTTTGGTGCGAAAAGTTGCTTTCGCTCGTGAGAGCCTGGTTATTTCACAAGTGCTTTTTTGTTTAGTGCAGTTTTCAATCGAGATGACTCTCGTGTGTATCGCACTGACACTTGCTGGCAGTTTTATTTTTCCTTGGCTACCTATAACAATCCTGCTGATGATTCTGTTGGCGTTCTTTGCAATGGGTGTCGCTCTGGTGTTAAGTGTGAGCGCAGTTTTTTTCAGAGATTTGCCGTACTTGTGGACAATTATTAACCAGATTTGGTTTTTTGCAACTCCTGTTATTTATGATCCACATACTTTTGACGGCAAGGTGCCAGATGCTATGCATGCAATTCTCTACTGGAACCCAACTGCCGTATTCATTAGATCATTTAGAGCAACTACATATAACGGTAGACCACCAAACTGGAACGATGTAATTGTGTTGGCAATTGCATCAACTACGTCGTTAGTAGTTGGTCTTGCCACATTTAATAAACTCAAGCGCCGATTGGCTGAAGAACTTTAAACTGTAAATTGTTTTAACTAGCGGTGATGGCGCTCTAGAGACCAAGTTGACGCAACCGATACAACTCCTTCGTCAAATAGGTTGGTTTTATGCACATTGAAGCGCACCCAATTTTCGCAATGATCAAATTCTGTTGTGCCAGTCGGGTCAGAGATAGATGCTGATAAATAGTAAGTGCCTTCGAGAAGACCAAGTTTCGGAATATCCAAAGTGGCCGTTGCTGGCCCGTCAAGAACGCGAATTGTATTGGTACCACGTTGTGTTGAAGTTGCCCAAACAACATCACCATTTAGTTTTGTGATGCTGACTCTGAGAATCGGCGATTCAAGGCGCGCATGGGCAGTTAATTGACAGCGAATTTTGACTGCTGCATCAGATTCGATGCGCTGAGTTTGTGAACCATCAGACGTTAGGAGCTCAAGAGAATTAATTCGTGCGTCACCGGTGCCCCAACGCTCGCGAGACTCGTCGTCTTTTTCGGTGTGTTGAGCGTAGCTTCCGCCTGTGTATGCAGAGATCACATCTGTTGCAGTTCCAATTTGTCTGATCTGCCCTTTTTCAAGCCAAATAACTTCTTTGCAAAGTTGCTGAACAAGCCCGAGGCTGTGGCTGACTACAACGATGGTTCGACCTTCACGTCGAAACTCTTCAATTTTTTCGCTGCTTTTGCGTTGAAAGTCTTGATCGCCAACAGACAAAATTTCGTCGATTAATAAAATCTTTGGCTCAACATGCGCCGCAATCGAGAAACCGAGCCTTACGACCATTCCTGATGAAAAGTTCTTGACGGGTGTATTAATAAATCTCTCTAGTCCAGCAAACTCGACGATGCTGTCAAATTTGGCTAGTACATCTCGTTTTGACATACCTAAGATTGCACCATTCAGATATATATTTTCTGAACCAGTTAGTTCTGGATGAAACCCAGCGCCAAGTTCAAGTAGCGCCGCAAGTTTGCCGTCAATTTTTATATTGCCCTTGTCTGGGGTGTAGATACCAGTCAGACACTTGAGCATTGTTGTTTTACCAGATCCATTTGAACCAATGATTCCAAGGGTAGAGCCATGAGCAACTTCGAACGAGACATCATTAAGAGCCAGAAACTCTTCATACTTTGCTCTTCGACCGCGCAACAGTGCTGCTTTAATGTAGCGATTGCGTTCGTGATACAGCCTGAAGTTTTTCGACAACGACCTGACTTCTATGGCGAAACTCATTGTTAATTTCCTAGTTTTCTAGCTTCATTTTCGGCACGAAGTTTCACAAGAACTGCTTGTACTGACGCCGGAAGTTTTTCGGTATTCCAGTTGCTGATCAAACTGTCAGCATGTTTGTTGTAATAGTCATCTTCGGTAGTTGGTTTTTTTAAATCGTAATACCACGGCAAATGTCTGGCCGTATAAGGCAATGCACTGCGCAAAGAATTTGCATTTTTGTGCCCACCGCCTGGGCGGTGCATCGCGAAAGTTGTGTCAATCGGTGCTGAATAAAAACCGTTTGACAACTTTTTACGCCAAAATTGCGACTCCCAAGTAATTACATCTTGTTTGTGGATGTAATGATCAGGCAGATCATCTATCCGCAGAGAGAACCCAACTTTATCAATTTTAGGATTGTTAGCAAAGGTTGCTTCAAAAAATTCAAATACATCAGGTGGAGTGTTTTGATCTGGCACAACATCTGGGTCAGAAATGATAAAGAAACGATCTTGACCAAGTTCAGGGACTAGACCACTTAACCATGGTGCACGGTGCCCAAGATTAAAATTGTTAAAAACAACGTGGTGCTTTGTTGTTCTCAAGAATTCAACCAGGGGCGGGTAGGTGCTGGCGTTGTCGCAAAGCCAAATCTCATTTTGTCCTGCAAGTTCTAACCAGTTGAGTAATTCTTTCAAGCAAGTGAGACGATCACGAACTGTGATAATTACCGGGTATTGCTTAACCATGGTTTACTTTGATCGTAAAAACTGTGGAACCAAACTCCGGAGTTTTTGCTCTAGGCGATATGCGCGAGATGCTTCTAGAAATTTAACCCGACTGCGGGCTTTGTCGCGTTGCATTATTAATTTATCGATGCGCACAGTGCCTGCGACTAGTTCAGATTGAATCTGCGCTCGTTGTGCATTAGTAACAGCGAGATCTCGCATCAACTGTTCGATTCGGTCATTAAGTGGCTTGCGTTCGTTGACGTAATCAGCGATCTTGGACTCGGTGTATTGGCTAAAGGCGTCATATTTGTTACGCACGGCATTGACTTCATTGATGACTTCGGTCAATAGTTTTTCGTAGTCTTGATCAGCAATGGTCACATAGTCATTGTACTCAAGTTAGTTATAGCAATTAAGTCGTAAACGCTACGCATAATTGGGCTGAGGTAGATTCTTAAGTGATGAAATCGGCTCAAGCAAATTATTTGCGTTTCTGGTATTGGCTTGAGTATTTATATGTTGTGGTGTTGGTTGCAACCCTGACGCAAGGACCAGTCAATAAAATTTGGGAGGGCAGTAGTCAGATTGACTTGAGGGTAATTGAAATCACGAAATTTGCTACCTATTTGCTCGTGCAAGCACCAGCAGCGTTTCTACTTACTCGAAGGGGAATTTCAAAAAAACAGTTAACAGGGCCAGTAGGGGTATTGCTCGGTTTTGTTGGATGGATGTTGTTGTCAACGCTTTGGGCGACATCAAGTAGCAACACTCTGTTTGAGGCCGTCACACTGGCTATGACTTGTTTTGCGGGTCTGTATGTTGCAACAAGCTTTACATTGGTGCAACAACTAAGTTTATTTTTCGTAGCGATGCAACCAGGTTTATTTTTCTCGTGGTTCGCAGTTCGTCAAAACTGGTCATCGTCGATCCAAATTGAAGACGGAAACTGGGTCGGAATTTATTTCAATCGAAATTCTCTAGCACCAACGGCAGCCTTGGGGTTGCTTTGCGCAGCTGCTCTGGTGTGGATCGTTTCAGTTCGTCGTCCTAAACGGTGGATTGCTTTCACTGCTGTTTTAGTAGCCCTATTAATGTTTGATGGTTTAATGCTTTTGCGTAGTGGATCATCAACTTCGGTTGGAGCAGTCTTAGTCTTCGGCGCTGTTTGGCTTTTCTGGACTGTTGTTCGCTGGTTAAAACGACGAATGAATATTTCGCCACGACAAATGCTGCGAAGCGTCTATACCGTTTTTTTGGTTTCTCTAATTTCTGTGACGACACTCATATTTTATTTTCAGCAAAGATTGCTTAATTTAGTAGGCAAGAAAATTGATTTCAATGGGCGAGAAGTCTTATGGAGATATAGTTGGGATGGTTTTACTGACCGACCAATAATCGGTTGGGGTTGGATGTCGGCGTGGCGAACGCAGGAATTCTTTAAGAAATATGATTTCTGGTGGTCGCTGACAAATAGTTATTGGTCGCATAGCGCGATGATGGACGTTCTTCTTGGTGGCGGAGTAATCGGAGCAACCTTGTTAATTGTCGTCATCGTCTGGAGTGGAGCGCAACAACTCGAACGGGTTTATACCCAAACAGCAGGACAGTGGACATTCGCCGCAACTTGGTTTGTGATTGCGGCGTCAACGCAAGAGAGTTTTATTATCGGCAACCATTTTTTGTGGTTGTTGCTCGTTGCTTCAATGACCGGAGTTAAAGACGATGCAAGTATTGGTCTTCGCTAAATATTATTGTTCCTGTAAAAGTCTGATCATTAGTTCGCGAGAGTCGCTGGGGTTTTCTACAACACTTGTTTGATCAATTGCTTTGACCAAAACATGTGAAATCAATGGATGACGAGGGCGCTCGTCTGTCTCGCCATCAGCAAATAGTTCCTCGTGAACTTTTTCTCCGACTCGAAGTCCAACAACTTCAATCTTGATTGGCTTTCCACTATTTTTAACAAGTTGCTCAGCAACATCATGAATATTTACTGGCTTACCCATATCAAGAACCAACACCTCACCTGTCTGACCAATTGCACCTGCTTGAACGACCAATTGCACTGCCTCAGAAATTGTCATGAAATAACGAGTAACACCGCGGTGCGTAACAGTTACAGGTCCACCCTTAGTAATTTGATCTCGGAAAGACATCAGCACACTTCCACGCGAACCTAAAACATTGCCGAAGCGAACTGAAATATATTTGCCAGGCCCCGAACTAAATGCAAAAGCAGCGGTGAGACGCTCGGCAATTCGCTTTGAGAACCCGAGAACACTGATCGGATTAGCAGCCTTATCAGTTGAAATATTGACAAAAATTTCGACGCCAGCACGTTGGGCAGCAATAAGCATCGTGAGTGTGCCGAGCACATTGGTTTGGTATGCCTCGTGCGGGTATTGCTCTAATAATGGTAGGTGTTTTAGCGCCGCAGCGTGAAAGACGACTTGTGGTTTTCGTGTTTCAAAAATTTCGTTGATTGCTTTTTTGTCTCTCAGATCAGCGAGCACCGTCTGAGGAGTGTCAAGTAAAGCGCGACCATAAATTGAGAGCTGAACTTCGTGCAACGCACTTTCGTCACGATCAAGCATGATTAATTCGCCAGGGTTGAACTTGACCAATTGTCGACAAAGTTCACTACCGATACTTCCGCCTGCTCCAGTTACAAGCACGCGGCGGTTAACAAGATATTGCGAAATCTCGTCAAGATTAATTTTGACGCGTCGTCTGCCGAGTAGGTCTTCGTCAGTCAAATCACGAATGTCTGCTGTATCAACTTCGCGGTCATCGAGACTTTGCACAACGGGGAGAATCTTCACTTCAAGTTTCGACTGACGCGCAAGTTCAACAATTTCACCGACTACTGTCGAGTCGGCAGATGGAATTGCAATCAGCAGCGTTGAAGCGCCAGTTCGCTGGGCGACTTTGGCGATTTCGTCTCGTCCACCAAGTACGGGAACACCAGAAATACGCAACCGATGAGTTTTTGAATTGTCGTCCAGAAAGGCGACTGGCAGATAAATCGAGTTCGGATTACGAAGCATTGTGTTGACGATTTGAATTCCGCCTTCACCTGCACCATAAATAATCAGTTTTGTCGAGTTATGCGCGGATGGTCTGCGCAATTGTTCGCGCACGAGTCGCCATGTGTAACGACTTGCCGTCGTAAAGAATAAGCCAAAAATTCCGCCAGCGATAATCGCACTGCGTGGAAACGCATCTACCGATGTGTCTAGAAAACGAATTGCCATAAGCACAACTGTGGTAATTAATGCCGAAAGAATTAGGCCCTTAACTTCATCAAAACTTCCGTATCGCCAACGTCGACGATAAATGCCGACGATGTATCCGGTAACGGCTTGGACAACTGAAACCACCGGTAAGACCCGAATAAGAGTGCTTTGCACAACTCCACGAATATCAACTTCACCCTGAAGGTACGAACGCATCACTAGAGCAATTGCTACAGCCAATACCCATGCCAAAATATCTAAAACAAACTGAGCGACACTTGTTATTGAGTGAAAGCTTTTTGAATTACCGAATCTCTCGGCTGTTAACCAAATGCGGTTGCGCGAAGTTTGCTTTGCCTTCATGGACTTTTAGCCGACTAGGACAACACCGAGAATTGTGTTTCCAGATTTCTCAACCACGGTCCACGCATATTGCAACTCAGTGGCCTCGCTGTGATGCTTATTCGCCAGTAAAATAATTGGTGAGTCAGTTGCCGTAGCAAGCGCTTTTGCATCTAAAGACTGGATTTGGCCAGCAAAAAGAACATCGCACGACAGAATTTTCTTCAAATCTTTAACTGTTTGTTTGCCGTCTTCAAGCGACCCAATTTGGATAATCCGTAAGGCAGTTGATTTTTTTATTGTGTACACGCCTTTAATCGCCGCGGCGAGGTGCTGGAGAGAACTCGCCTTGCTTTTAGTTGACAAAACTCCAAGAAATTGTTTATAGCCGACAAGATTTACTAACTGCTTGGCACTTCTGATCTTCCCGTCGCTAAAGATTAATTGAAGCAAAATTAGACATCCAATAATTAGCCCAATCATCAGACCAAACATATATGTAGATTTTTTGACCGTCGTAACTTGTTCGCCACCAAAATATTCTTGTTCGAAAACAAGCTTTAGTTCGCCTGTTGTAAGTTCAATTGATTTCTGGAGCGCTTCTCGTTGTAGTTGCAACTGTTGGAGGGAAGCAGTTGAAATATTTTTTGGAGAAGAAATTAATGAGTCAATTAACTTAATTGAATTTTGTAGACCCGCTTTGGTTGCATCTGCGCGAATCGAGACCAACTTCGCCGCATAAGCATCGATTACTTTTTGACAATTAATCGGATCAGTTTCTGTGCACGAAAATGAATACGACGAGCTTCCGAATGAAACAAATGAAAATCTATTTTTGCCTTCGCTGCCTTGTGATGAAGTAAGTGAAAAGTTTGGCTCAGATCGAACCACATTAATGTCAACTGCGCCATCGATATTTGCCAGGAGCTGCGCCTTAGTAGTGTCACTGAGTAGGTTTGAGAGTTGGTTTGCTTCGCTCGGGAATGGACGAATCAGAGATGGGTCAAGTCCGACAATTGAAAGTGGACCGGCCTCATCAAGGGGCTCAAATGCCTGTGTCTTTGTAAAATATCGTGGTGAGGTTTGCAGATCTGACTCTTGCCAAAACATGAAAGTCAGACCGATCAACATGGTGACTGGGACTATCCACCACTTTCGAGAAATAACCCGAAGTATCAAAGCAGAATCAAACGAATAACTTCTCTTGGTTTCTAATGGAGTCACAAATATTAAGGCTATCAGTGAGATAGTTTGCGCAATATCGTTCGCACTGTGTGAGATACCGTTAAACAAGCGACTGTATTGATCGCAGTGCGCAAACAGGGAGAATTTTAAAAATGGTTACAGACTTTGAACAACTTTTCGGTTATCAAGATGTCATCGATAGTTCTTCCGATCTAGAAAAAGTCGGTGACGAACTTTTAGTTTTATCCTGCTGGACATCGGAGTTTTGTTCGTTAATCATTCGGGCGACGCAAGCTGCAGGTTGTTTTGCACCAACTGCAGGCGACCCAGTGCCAGGACATGAAGTCTCGTTGGCATTAATCAGTCCGCGGCTTTTTGAGAATATCCAAAATGATTTTGGCATGCGAATTTGGCCACAACTACAACAGCACTGGCCGCTAATTGACTACCACGGAATCCAAGACATATTTGTGATTAAGTTCGAGGTTGGTCAACAACAAGAATTGCGACTGCATCATGATATTGCGCAAGTATCTGCGAGTATCAAACTCAATAATGATTACGAAGGTGCAGAACTTGAGTTTCCGCGTCAGAAATATTCAAATCGCAACCTTCGTGTTGGTCAGATGTTGGCTTGGCCAAGTTTGGTGACACATCCACATCGCAGTTCACCAATAGTTCGTGGCGTAAAGTACAGCGCAACAGTTTGGTTTGAACTGCCGATTGTTAATAGTTAGGGTTTAAATATCTCGGCGCCTGACGCGAAGTGGGTGATTTTCTGCGTTAAGACAGTGACCGTCTTTCAAGTCAAATCGCCAACCATGCAATGAGCAAGTTAGTTCGTTGCCATTTATCTCTCCGAATATTGAAAGATCTGCTTCGCGATGTGGACATTTTCTTTGCATTACATAGTCACCGAGTTCTATTTCATCACTTAACTCTGGATTCACACCTCGTCGTCGGGCAGCCTCACTTTCTGTGCGTCGCATTCGCTCGACCGAAAGACTTTTGAAAAAGTTATATAAATATTCATTGAATTCTCCAGAACGCCAAGCAGAAAATCGGCAAGACAAGAAAAATGAGTTCGACCAATCGACGGCATGTTGGCTGACGACTTTCTCAAGCAAATCTCTAGGGATTGTAAAACTGAAACCAAATGGTTGATTAGAAAATTCTTCAACTTTGCCAGTTGGAAAGTTAACCAAAATCTCAAGGTCATCTGTTTTTATTAAACAACAGGCCCCGATTGCTTTGCACAGTGTCGGGGCTAAAGCCATCAATGGTTCAAACCACATTTGAATTGTTGAGGTCAAATCAGTACGACCAACAGCCCAGCGCTGTTTTTCGACAACTAACCAATCTGCCCAGTCTGTTTGATATTTGCGCAGGTACTGTTCTTTTTCTGCAAAAATTTTTTCAACATCGATGTTTTCTGGGTGAGTGACTGAAATTGTCTTAGGCGAGATGTCAATCACGGTGCCGGGGATTGCAAGGATGTCGTTGTTGCGCTGAATGTTGCTTAGCCGCTCAAGAAACTTTGTTTGGTCAGGAAAAATTGAAATTTCGTCGCCAGTTATGAAATTTAAGTGGAATAAAGACTCATCAAGAAAACATGGCGGACCTGCAGACGGCACTACCGCTCTGGCATTAAGAGTCTGCACATATTTGAGTGCACGAGCGAATTGGCTTTCAACTTTTGACTTAGCAAGACGATGCTTCGTTTCATGATCATCGTCATAAACCATCGGGTACCAAATTGCGCCGCTGAATTGCAACCAATGCAAATCTATTGGTCCGTGTTTTAGCAGTGCTTCAAGATCTCCAGTTCGACAGTCGTTTTGATTTACCAGTCGTGTTTCACCATCACTTACAACAAGTGCCGAGTCGCCACCGGGCCCATCTGTAATTGAAGTTTCAACATGAATTGCGATTTTTGTTCGTGAATCGATTTGCAACTCTTCACCGTGAACAGTTTTCAGGAAATTTTTGAATCCAAGATCGGTTAATCGACGCTCAAGTTCATGACTTGGGAAATCAGGAAGCAAGACGACAACATCCCGACTTACATTTTCTCTTAAAAAGGTTTCGTCGAAATGGTCACCGTGAATATGCGATATATATAGGTGAGTCGGCGATTCAATTTCGATCTGAAGGTTGGCAGATAGTTTGTCGTTTCGTGGAAAAACGAACCACGAGCCAAAAAACGCTGGGACAAACCACGGGTCGCAAAGAATTCTCGACTTTCCAGAATCGATCAGAATCCCGGCGTGTCCAAGCGAGACTGCTCGCATATTTATTTACGCAACTGGTGGATCAGTAAATTGCTGGCCGGCTCGGGCCACATGCTCCGTCCACTCTTTGCCATTCCAGTATCTCAATTCAAAACGGCTGGACGGATCGGCATACCACGCAGCAGGGACTTCTTGATTATTAGCGCCACTAGAAATTGCAGTTGAAGTCATATCAGCATTCGTGTTTTGCGAAACAGTTGAGCTGGTTGAGGTGTTCGTTGCGCGGCGCAGGAATGCGCAATATCGCCCATCAGTCGTCGGCACGATTGAAACAACTTCCCAACCTTCGGCTGATTTTTTTGTCAGTTCTCCTGCTAGTGCTTCCGGGCTGGAGTTGTATGGGTTAAACGCGGCGTACTCAAACATAAAAACAGGCTAGTGCGAACGGTGGTTCATTAAATGACCATGAATACGAAATCTGTGCACCGTAACCTTGGATCAGTCATGAAAAATCGTTCAAAGCGCATTGGATACTTTGGTCCAGCAGGCACTTTCACTGAGCAAGCACTGCTGACACAAAAAGATCTTGCTACTTGTGAACTTGTTGCATTTCGCACTGTGCCAGATGTCTTAGACGCAGTTGAGTCGGGTGAAGTTGAGCAAGGTTTTGTACCAATTGAAAATTCAATTGAGGGCACAGTTAATTTCACCCAAGACGCACTTGTGTTCGATCACAATTTATTAATTCAGCGCGAGGTGGTGTTAGATATTGAGCATTGCTTGGTTGCCCGCAAAGGGGTGTCCATCACCGAGATTATTGGCATAATGTCGATTCCGGTTGCGACTGCTCAGTGCCATAGTTATTTACGAAAGCAGTTTCCAAAACTTGATGTTCGAGCAGCAAACTCAACTGCGGAGGCTGCACAATTGGTTGCCGCAAATACCGAAGACAAACTTGCAGCCGTTGCGCCAAGAAACGCAGCAAAGGTTTACGGTCTTGAAGTTATTGCTACTGATATTGCTGATCATCAAGGAAACCAAACTCGTTTCGTACTGGTCGGCAAAAACACCGTG
Source organism: Ferrithrix thermotolerans DSM 19514 (assembly GCA_945861325.1). Classification (GTDB taxonomy): domain Bacteria; phylum Actinomycetota; class Acidimicrobiia; order Acidimicrobiales; family Ilumatobacteraceae; genus BACL27. Next base: position 1,967 of record CAMATY010000018.1, on the reverse strand, counting down.
CCGATAGCGACGGGCCACGACAAAACTGCGATCGTTGTTTTTCAACGGGCTGACGAACCAGGAAGTTTGATTTCTATTTTGCAAGAGTTCGCAGCGCGACGAATTAATTTATCCGTGCTACTTTCGCGACCAACCAAGCGTGGCGGCCTCGGAGATTATTGTTTTATTATGTATGCAGACGGACACATTCAAGATGAGTTAATGGCAGATGCGCTGCGTGACCTGCATGCCAAACAAGGTGATGTTAAATTTCTTGGTTCATACCCAGCTAGTGGTGAACATGCGCACACAGCACGTGAACACGCCGATAGTAGATGGCGCGAAGCAGATGATTGGATGCAAGAATTGAGAAGTCGCATCATCAGATAGCGTCTACGAACGGAACGGTGGCAGAGTGGACAAACGCATCCGCCTTGAAAGCGGACGGCTGTAAAAGGCCCGGGGGTTCGAATCCCTCCCGTTCCGCCAACAATTACGCAAGAATTTGACCGTACACTAAGGATTCGCTTGTTAAATCAACTCGTTGAAAAAGTTGTTAGTAAGTTAACTAGAAAACCAGCTAGCAAGCCGGCTAACAAACTAGTTAACAAATTTTGGAGAGGTGCCAGAGCGGCCGAATGGGGCGCCCTGCTAAGGCGTTGTCCGGGTAAACCGGACCGTGGGTTCAAATCCCACCCTCTCCGCCAATTGGTTTTGTTGTGCACCGTGTGCTCGGTGCTGTCAGTAAATGTATTTTTGCCGACTTCAGTACAGGCTGATGCATGCAGTTCTTTTCACAAAGCCAAAGCCAATGATTCGTGGACTCGCATTGCAGCGCGTTTTGATGTTTCGCTGAAAAAGGTACTTACTTTAAATAATGCTCGGCAATCCACAAAAATAATGATCGGCGACCAAATCTGTATTTCAGATGCGCCACTACCGACTACCACCACAACGACTCAGCCTGCGATTACCGTGCCAAAAACAACTACCAAGCGCAATGAAGTTATTGCGATAATTCGTGAGATCTGGCCGGCCGAATATGTAGACAATGCACTTTTTCTTGCTCAACGTGAAAGCAACATGCTTCCAAATGTCATCGGCGGAACAAACAATTGTTGCATTGGATTATTTCAGATCTACTATTCGGTGCATAAAGCATGGCTTGTCGATATTGGAATTACTGAACCATCACAACTTTTCGATGCGCGGCTCAACACATTTGCGGCTTTCACATTGTTTAAGCGAAACGGTAAATCGTGGAAACCATGGTGGACAAGCTCATGGAGACCATAAGGCACTAGGCTTGCCAGTGAATTTTGCGCTCGTAGCTTAATGGATAGAGCATCTGATTACGGATCAGAAGGTTGGCGGTTCAAGTCCGTCCGAGCGCGCCAAACTCACTTCTTGATTAGTTGCGAGCATTCGACGATCGCAGAACTATCTGGGCTAACAAATAACTCAATTTCTGATTCGGGTTGAGTTGCACAGATCTCTCTGCCTCGGTCTACTTCCGATGTCCAAGTAGGGCCAGTAGTCAAGAACCAGCCGGCCTCAAACCATTTGGCGACCGGCACAACTACAAATATCAGTGAAATCGCCAACGCATATATTTTGAGTTTGTTGAAAGCGATTATGAAGTCATGCAGTAGCAGTAGTCCACAAATCCAGGCAAGAGTCATCGGCGCGACAAAATAACGGTCGGCGATTCCACCCAAAACATAACTTGAAGCCGATAATGCAATTGTTGAAGCACAGAGCATGAATCGTAATTCGTTGTATTTTGAGTTTTGAAATGGGCTCAAACTGTTGACAATAATTATAAATAAACAAAAGAGAATTGGAAAAAATATCCCTGAATACCAAAATAAGCCCATGCCTGGCCAAAGTGACATGACGCGTGACCCACTGCGACCTCTTGCAGCAGCGCTAACTCCAACTTTGAGAACTTGAATAATTAAGGTTCCAAAAACAACCGTTAATAAGGT
>CAMATY010000017.1 GCA_945861325.1 Ferrithrix thermotolerans DSM 19514 | reverse complement strand
GGTGTCTGCACAGTTCGCCACTCACGCGCCTTTAAATACGGTGAGAAGACATTCGCGATATTTTCAAGATCTTGTTGTGTCTTTGGGGTCTTTATTTCATAGAGACCTTGTATTTCGCTATAACTCTGCATCAGACTCCAAAGTTTAAGCGCTTCGTCGCCGAGTGGCGGCGGCACGACGACTGGGCCAAACACACCACGACCATTTTCGAACACAATCAACGGCACGCCAAAAGCCGCGAACTTTACAACCGACTCTTCGTGGTCGTGACGAACATCGTCATGAGTTGATTTATCGGCGATTGCTTCATCCCAGGTATTGTCTGGAGCAGAAATACTTTGAAGAAGTTCGCGAGCAGTTGCTTCCTCGTAGGGTCGCAAACCGTGTTCATGCAGGGCACGCGCGGCAACCAAATACCAGTCGTCACAAAGATCCATATCAATTCGTCGCAACCACGCAGCAATTCGAAGCGGTGTCCAGCCGTAGGCGAGTTCGCGCTCCCATGGATGTTTCTTTCCCTCTTCGCGATTTATTTCTTCAAGACTGAAAAAGCGCCAATTGATATCAAGATCTATTGTCCGTCGTACTTCTCGAATCCAGATAGATGTTTGGTACGCCCATGGGCACATGATGTCAAAGAAGAAATCAATTTTTATTGGCTTTGTTTGCGCATCAGCCATAGTGACAATATTAAGCAGATTGCGACGGGCCAAACGAAGCGACGGCTAGATTTGTCGTATGCAAAGATCTACAAAGTTCGCCCATACGCGTTACCTCGGCGACAAACGAACGCAGTTGGTATACGACGTTGACGCCTTAGATGCCGAGACATATGCAGAGATAATTGATGACATTGTTAATCAAGAAGTTGGTCTTTGTTTTGCGCCTGACACTCTTCCCGAAGCCCGTAATCGTGGTTACAAACTGGCCACTTCTGCCAAGGTACGACGCCATCGCAAACCTCGCGCCTAATTACTGAACGCCTGTCGTCACAGTGAACGGTGAGTTTCAATCGGGAGATATTTCGATCGAGCGTTATCTCGCAAAACCTTCCGGTAAAACAGGCGTGTTACCTGGAATGTTATTGTGTCACGGTTTTCCAGTTGCATTAAATGATGCACGACATTCGGCGAGTACGTTTCCAGAATTAATTGATCGAGTTGCTAACGAACTTGGTTGGGCGGCAATGACTTTTACTTTTCGTGGATGTGGAAAAAGCGGCGGTGATTTCTCAATGCAAGGTTGGGTTGATGATCTGCGAGCGGCAATTGATCATCTAGTTGCACAAGTTTCGCCGAGTGGAATTTGGTTGGTCGGCACCAACACTGGTGCATCGCTGGCACTTTGCGCTGGTGCTGATGATCCGCGAGTTAATGGTTGTGCATTGCTTGGTCCGCACGCAGATTTTGACGATTGGGCCGCACAGCCGCGAAGGTTTCTCGAGCATGTTCGTGAAGTTGGGGCAATTCACAACCCAAAGTTTCCTGAGTCGTACGACGAGTGGAGTCGTGAGTTGCGCCGATTTCGACCAACAGATGCTGCTCGAAGATTTGCACCGCGACCGTTATTGCTGCTGCATGGCGACGACGATGAAAGCGTACCGACGGCTGATTCTCGAGTTCTCGCTGAAGCACACGGGTCAGCAGATTTGCAAATTATTCCCGGTGCTGGTCACAGACTTCGGCACGACCCGCGAGCAATCGCAGTTTTGCTCGGATGGCTTGATCGACAACGATCAAATATGCCCGTCTAGTTTCTAGCGAAATCCATTCGGATGCGTACTATGCCAAGTGAACGCCGACTGAATGATGCTTTGCAAATCTTGAGTTGCGTACCAACCCAAAACCTTGTTCGCCAGTGTTACATCGGCGTAAACGCTTACTGGGTCACCTTCGCGGCGCGCACCAATCGTGTGCGGCACTTCGCGTTTAGCGACAACGGCTGTCATCTCAAGCAGTTGTTTTACTGATGTGCCTTTTCCAGTGCCAATATTGCAAACCGTCGTCTTACCGTACGACTCAAGATATTCAAGAGCCTTGACGTGGGCAACTGCTAAATCTTCAACATGTATGTAGTCGCGAATGCATGTGCCATCAGCAGTCGCATAGTCACTACCAAATACTTCAAATTTGAATTTGTCGTCCAACAACGCATGCATCACTCGCGGAATAAGGTTTTGTGAGGCCGCCCAGTCTTCACCAATTTTGTTGTCGCTACTTGCACCAGCCGCATTGAAATATCGCAAACTAACCGAGTTCAAGCCATCTATAGCGAGTGATCTTAAAATATTTTCGACCGCTAATTTTGTTTCGGCGTAAACACTCTCTGGGTTGGTCGGCTCATTCTCTGTAGTTGGTGAAGATTTTGGAGTGCCATACACAGATGCCGAAGAAGAAAAAACAAATCGTGAAATATCATGGGACTGCAGTGTCTCAAGCAACTTCAGGGTCGACGAAACATTATTCTGCCAATACTTCATCGGATGTGTCATTGATTCACCGACTGCCTTGTAGGCCGCAAAGTGGACGACGCTGGTGACTTTATATTTGCGACATATTTTTGCCACGAGGCGTTGGTCGGCGATGTCGCCGATGATGAGTTTTGCATCCATCACCGCTTGTTTGTTGCCGCGTTCAAGAGTGTCAAGTACGACAACATCTCGTGTGGCGTTTTGCAACGCTCGCACCGTGTGTGCCCCGATATATCCAGCTCCACCTGTTACAAGAGTTGTCATTTTAATTTCTTCACGATTGGTCGGTCTTGCTTGTCATGTTCAAGCGCGCGTTGCATTTGTTTAAACCCACGAACTTTCAACAAAGTTGCCGCAGAATAAATATCGGCGACAGATCGTGGCTGCTTATCTGAAAAAACTCCAGCAAATTTCTGCCAACCACTCGGGCGTACATTAAATCGCTTACCGAGCAGCGCAATAAATATCTGCGCCTTCTCTTCGCCAAAACCGGGCAACTTGCGAAGGCGCTTCATCAGCTCTTGCGCGTCTGGCACATCCTTCCAAACGTTTTCTCCTTTTGCACCGTGATCGTTAGTCAATGCAACACAAAGTTGGTGAACCCTAGTTCCCATTGACTTGGGAAATCTATGGATTGCAGGTTTCTCAGAGCAGATTGCAACGAACTCGTCAACATCCATCGCCGCGATTCGTTTTACGTTTAGATGTCCGAGCCGTTTACGAATCGTGTATGGTCCAGTGAAAGCCCACTCCATTGGCACTTGTTGGTCTAGCAACATGCCGATCATCAGCGCGGTGCCGTCTCGATTTAAAAGCGCATCAGCACTTTCGATGCCCGTGATATATAAAACTCTGCTCATTGATGAAGTGAGAAAGCTATTTCTGGATCAAGTCCGTGGCGCTGTATCGCTTCGCTCACGATTTCTGGTTTGATCGCACCCGATCGTGAAAGTTGGCTTAACACAGCAACAACAATATGCGGTGCATCGATTTCAAAGTGTCGACGTAATGCCGCACGGGTATCACTTCGCCCCATTCCGTCAGTTCCAAGTGGAGTAAATGAGCGGTTGGTTATGAATCTCGCGACCTGTTCTGGCACCATTCGCATGAAGTCGCTGACGGCAACAATTGGGCCTTGGCCAGTGTTCAGCAGTTTTGCGACAAGCGGTTCGCGCATTGTTTGCTCTGGATGTAATCTGTTCCATCTCTCAACTTCAAGTGCCTCTTCGCGCAGAGTCTTATATGAAGTCGCCGACCATAATTCGCAGCCAACGTCGTATCTCTCAAGCAACTCATTAGCAGCGGTGCTCGCAGCGGTGTGCGCAGAGCCCGAAAATAAAATCGTCGCCTTATGTTTCGTGTTTGGCGCTGGCTTCCATAAATAGAGACCTTGCATAATTTCATCAGAAATTGTTGTCGAGTTTGACATTGCAGGCATTTGATAGTTCTCGTTGTACAGAGTCAAATAAAAGAACACATCGCTTGGTTTGTTGCCGTACATTTCTTTAATCCCATTACGAACAATCGTTGCAACTTCATAGGCGAATGCAGGGTCATACGCACGACACGCTGGAACCGTGCTTGCCAGCAACAGCGAGTGTCCATCTTGATGTTGCAAACCTTCGCCATGCAAAGTTGTTCGACCCGCGGTGGCGCCGAGCAAGAAGCCTCGTGTTCGTGCGTCGGCTGCCTGCCAAATCAAATCGCCGACACGCTGAAAACCAAACATTGAGTAGAACGTGTAGAACGGCACCATCGGCACGCCACGAGTTGCATAACTGGTACCAGCAGCAATGAAACTCGCGAGACTTCCGGCCTCGGTGATTCCTTCTTCAAGAATCTGGCCATCTACGGCCTCGGCATAATTCAAAAGCATGTCGTGATCCACTGGTTCATATTTCTGACCTTGCGAGGCGTAAATCTTTAGTTCACCAAACATCGAGTCCATACCGAATGTTCGCGCTTCATCAGGGATAATCGGCACGACACGCTCGCCGAAATCTTTGTCGCGCGCAAGATTACGCAGTAACCGCGTGAAGCCCATCGTTGTACTAACACTTTGTGTAGAACTACCATTTTCAAATTCTTTGAACACATCATCGCTCGGCAAAGTCAAAATTTTTCGCGCCACCGTGCTACGCCGCGGCATCGCCCCGCCAAGTGCTCGACGACGCTCGATCATGTATTGGTATTCAACGCTGTCCTCAGGTGGTCGATAATACGGAGGCTCGTCAGCCTCAAGTGCCGCATCTGAAATCTCTTCGTTCAAATGCAGACGATCACGCAAAGTTTTCAACTGAGCACTTGTCATTTTTTTAATCTGATGTGTTGCGTTGCGACCCTCGATCTCATCGCCAAGTGTCCAGCCCTTAACTGTCTTGCACAGAATTGCTGTCGGACGACCAGAGCCTGTGTTTTCAATCGCGGCGTGATAGGCGGCATAAAGTTTGCGATAGTCGTGGCCCCCACGTGGCAACAGTTGCAAATCGTCATCAGTTAGGTGACTCACCATCTCGCGCAGTCTTGGGTCTGGTCCAAAGAAATTTTCGCGAATGTAGTTGCCGTCCTCGATTGTGTATCTCTGAAACTCACCATCAACAGTTGTGTTCATTTTGTTCAGCAGAGCACCCGATGTGTCGCGTGCGAGAAGATCATCCCACTTTGAACCCCAAATCACTTTGATCACATTCCAGCCTGCACCGCGGAAAGTTGCTTCAAGTTCTTGAATGATCTTGCCGTTGCCGCGAACCGGGCCATCTAGTCGTTGCAAGTTGCAGTTAACAACAAACACAAGATTGTCAAGATGCTCGCGCGCAGCCAAAGAAATTGAGCCAAGTGTTTCGGGCTCGTCGCACTCTCCGTCTCCGAGAAATGCCCAAACTCGGCTCGCCGACGTGTCATCAATTTTTCGATTTAACAAATATCGATTGAATCGCGCTTGGTATAAAGCAGTCAGCGGGCCAAGACCCATTGACACAGTTGGAAACTCCCAAAAATCGGGCATCAATCGCGGATGCGGATAACTCGAAAGTCCTCGGCCACCGCGACCGATCTCGCGCCTAAAAGAATTTAAATCGTCTTCGCTTAATCGGCGTTCAATAAACGCTCGTGCGTAAACACCTGGCGCGGCATGGCCTTGAAAGTAAACATGATCACCGGGTGAACCGCTGTCTTTGCCTTTAAAGAAGTGATTAAATCCGATTTCGTAGAGGCTCGCCGACGACGCAAATGTTGAAAGATGACCACCGATTCCGTCGGCGTTTGTATTTGCGCGAACCACCATCACTGCGGCGTTCCATCGAATGTATGCACGAATTCGTCGCTCTAAATGTTCATCACCGGGAAACCACGGTTCGTATTCAGACGAGATGCTATTTACATACGGTGTTGAAACCGTCGCTGGAAAGCTGACTTGACTTGCACGAGCGCGCTCTAGAAGCCGCGACAATAAATATCGCGCACGGTTCTTGCCTTGCACTTCGACAACTGCGTCAAGAGAATCTAACCACTCTTCGGTTTCGCCAGGGTCAGTGTCTGGAAGTTGATGCATTGATCCGTCAAACAGCACCTCCCTATTCTCGCAGATTTATCTAGCATTGCGCACATGGATGTCGCTATTCACCCTGCGTTTGCGTAAGTATTAACTGATGTCAATTGTTATATATACAGACGGTGCATGCTCTGGCAACCCTGGCCCAGGTGGGTGGGCATGGGCAGTTGCGCCAAAAGGCGAGCCACACGGTGACGGTAGTGAATCTCGATCGACAAATCAGCGGATGGAATTGCTCGCAGTAATTAATGCATTGCGAACTTATGCAGACTTTGATCAACCAATTGAGATTGTTTCTGACAGTACTTATGTCGTGCACTGTTTTCGCGACAAATGGTGGATGGGATGGCAACGCCGTGGATGGAAAAATTCACAACGACAGCCAGTCGCTAATCGAGACTTGTGGGAGCCACTAATTGACTTAGTAACTAACCGTGGCGACATATCATTCACATGGGTCAAGGCACATAACGGTGAACCAATGAACGAACTTGTTGACCAACTCGCTGTAGCCGCGTCACTTCGCGCCAAATAAAAACTTACAACTTGCTCGCAACATAAGAAATTGCGTAGTGTTTCAGTCTATGGACATCAATAACGTGAGTGCGATAGTTACCGGTGGAGCATCTGGAATCGGAGCAGCAGTTTCGCGGATGCTTGCGTCTCGTGGCGCGAAGGTCGTTGTTGCCGATGTGCAAGAAGAAAAAGGTAATGCTCTTGCAAAAGAAATCGGTGGTGCGTATTGCAAAGTTGATGTGACAGTTACGCAAGACATCATTAATGCGACCGAGATGGCAAAGTCAATGGGCCCAGTTCGCGTTCTTGTGAACTCTGCTGGTATCGGTTGGGCACAACGCACAGTCGGCAAAGATGGTTCTTACGAGTCGGCTGCAAATCTTGACGCGTTCAAAAGAGTAATTGCGATCAACTTGGTCGGTACTTTTGATTGCATTCGCATCGTCGGCACCGCGATGAGTACTGCCGAGCCGCTTGCCAATGGCGAGCGCGGGGCGATCGTCAACATTGCGTCAGTCGCTGCATACGACGGACAAATTGGTCAGGCTTCGTACTCGGCTTCAAAGGGTGGTGTGGTCGGCATGACATTGCCAATCGCTCGCGATCTTTCAGCAATCGGAATTCGCGTGAATACAGTTGCTCCAGGTTTGATTGACACACCTATATATGGTCAAGGTGAAGCAAGCGAGAATTTCAAAGCAAATCTTGAAAAAGGTGTGCTGTTTCCTCATCGACTTGGTGCGCCAGAAGAACTTGCATCGATGGTCGTTGAATGCATCACGAATAGTTATATGAATGCCGAGTCAATTCGCGTTGACGGCGGCATTCGCATGCCGCCAAAGTGACGAATTCGCATGCCGCCAAAGTGACGAATTCGCATGCCGCCAAAGTGACGAGTCGATAATTCACGTGGCTGGTACCCACGTTCTACATCGCCATCCATTTACGCCATTTGATGAGGCACCACCGATTGAGGCTGCATCTTTTGTGGCGATGCCGATTCCAGAGCAGATTTTGCCGCAAGTCATCGGCGAAAACTTCCGTCATCGTCTCGGTACTTTTCCGGTTGAAATTTCAAACTGGCTGTTACGCGACGCCGAAACCGATCTAACGATCAACCTAAAGAAAAAACTTTTATCAACGCGTCGCGATGAAGTCGTCGGTCTGCGGCCAGGCGGCCAAGACGTTGCGCAAGAAGCGGCACAAATGATTAGCCAGTGGTCGGGCGTCGACATTTCAAGCACTGGCATCGACGCACTCGTTGATGCGAGTTTGCTTGTCGCTGATGATTTGGCAGTTTTACAGCCAGTCAAGTCGACTGATGGTGCCGAACAACTTTTGTTGACCGCCGCAGTCGTCTGTTGTCCGAGTCGCTGGATGCTGTCTGAAAAAATGGGTCACGACATGCTCGCAATTCACACCCCTGTCGCTAAATATGCTGAGCAAGTTGGTGCCGCTGTCGACACGTATTTTCAACGTATCACAGCTGAAAAAACAGTTTGGCGCTCAAACTGGATCATTCAAGATCATCCTGCGCTGTTTCAGCCGCGAATACCTTCGGCACCGCTGGCCAAGAGCCCTGGTGAGTTATGGATTCGCATGGAGCGTCAAACCTTGCGCCGACTTCCAAAAACTGGTGGCATACTTTTCACAATTCGCGGATACCAACAGCCTCTTTCCGAATATCTTTCGCGCAGTCAAGAAATCGCCAAAAATATTCGCACGATGCTTGAACGACTCCCAGATGATGTCGCACAATACAAATCGGTTCTGATTTACAAACCAAAAATTCTCGCCTGGATCAACCAGTTCTGCTAACTAGATAATTACGTCGTGTAGTCGGCGTTGATGCGAATGTAACCGTCAGTCAGATCGCAACCCCACACGGTGCACTCGGCGTTGCCGGTGTTGAGTGTGACATGAATTCGCACGGTATCGCTGTGCATGTATTTGCTCAGTGCATCAAGCCCAAAAGCGTCAACAAAAGTGGGGTAGACCTCTTGATTGCCAAAGCGAATTACAACGCGTTGTTCATCGATATCTCTTTCGTCGCTGCACTTGCCAATTGCCATTGCCACTCGACCCCAGTTCGGGTCGGCACCGTGCACTGCTGTTTTGACCAGCGGCGAATTGACTATTGATTTAGCCACAAGTTTGGCCTGGCGCACATCACGCGCGCCATCCAGGCAAACTTCAAGCAATTTTTCTGCTCCTTCGCCGTCTCGCGCAACTTGTTTCGTCAACGACAAAGCAACTTCGCTAAGCGCTTGTTCAAAATTTGCTAGGTCTACACTCCCGGCATTGCCACTAGCCAAAATAATTGCCGTGTCACTTGTTGAAGTATCAGTGTCAATCGAGACGCAATTAAATGTTTTATCCATAATGCGGCGAAAGATTTTGTCAAGTTCAGGCTTGGTTATCAGTGCATCAGTGAAAATCATCGTGATCAGCGTTGCCATGTTTGGTTCGATCATCCCGACGCCTTTTGCTACGCCAACGACTCGCGCCGACGAACCCGCGACAACAGATTCGGCAACTTTTTGCACCGTATCGGTAGTCATAATTCCGCGCGCAATATCTTCTGCCGAAGTGTTAACAAATGTATTTGGAATAGCAGCAAGTCCGGCACGCACATTGCTCATTGGATACTGTCGACCGATCACACCAGTCGAAGCGATCAAAACATCTTTTGCCTTACAACCAATTTTCTGCGCAACAGCATTAACAACTTCGCGAGCATTGCTCAGACCCTCGGCGCCAGTTGCAACATTGGCATTTTTAGAAATCACAACGACTGCTCGCGCAGACAAATTGGCAATGTTTTCACGACTTAGAACAACGCTTGGTCCAGCAAAGCGACTCTGTGTGAACACTCCCGCAGCAGCGCAAGTTTTCTCTGCAACAACAAGTGTGAAGTCGTTGCTCGCGTCTTTGATGCCGATATTGGCAACGTAAGTGCCAAAACCTCTCGGTAACTTCACGACCTCAGTCTATTTTTTATTCACGAAGTAATCAGCCAAATTGGCAAGTGTCTGCTTGATTGCTTTTTCATTGCCTTTGATATAGCCAGCGAGTTTCAAAGTCAGGGGTGATTTGCTTGTGCCGTATGAGAATTGCTCAGTGACTGTGGTGCCGCCAGCAGTCGGTTCAAGGATATAGCGCCAAACATGACCACCGAAATGTCGCCATGCAATCTGTTTATCCTCCACAAATTCAACAACAGTGTTTGTCATTTTGTATGGCACGCCACGCTTCATGCTCATACCAAAAGTTACACCTTGCGAAAGCCGTTTCGGTGCTGAGGACGTCGGTGCGATGATGAAGCCCGAGCCATCAATCACTGAGTGCATTTCAGGGTTTGCAAGAAGTTCAAAAATTTGTTCTGCACTGGCTTGCACCAACTTGCTAACTGAAACTATTTTATTTTTCTTGTCGTGTGCACTAGTGCTTGGTGTCTTCATGTGTTTGATGCTAGGCAAGCGACGCGACTACTGCTTCGCCACAGCGTCGACCCGAATAGAGCGCACCTTGAATCGAACCAGTGTCGCGATGGTCACCGCAAACAAACAAGCCCTCCCCAAGTGAAACTTTTTGTTTCGGATTAAATGGTGGCAGTTGCGCTGGGCCGGCGTGCGTAATTCGATATGTCTTGATGTGTCGCCATGCGTCTACCTGTGGTCCCCACCAAGTACGTAGTTGATTACGCGACATCTCTTCAAGATCTCCGTTAATTATTCCTGGCAGTGCGGCAACAATCAAATGTTGACCAGGAGGTGCATAACTTGGCGCAATATTGCTAAGCACTGCAGCGTTCAGCACCGGGCCGCGACCAGTGCCGTCAAGCACAACAAATTTTTCGTGTGTTGGTGGTTCGTCTGCGGCAAAATAAACACAGCCAGCGACTCGTGATGCAATTTCGTCAGTCTTAAGTAATTCACTTGAGGCAGGCTGGTCAGTAGCTACAACAATTGCTTTCGTCTGCACCTGAGAATTAGCAGTCGAGACGATGCCTCGCTCAACGCTAATCACGCGTGTGTTCAAAAAAATCTTCTCAGCACCTAGATGCATAGCCATCTGTTCGGGCAGTGCACTCATTCCGTTCGTTGGCAGCGCACTTTGGCCTTCACTCAATGACTTGAAAATAATTTCAAACATTCGGCGCGATGTCCGCAAATCAGGATCAAGTTGGATACCACCGAATAATGGGCGAAAAAATCGATCAATCATCTTTGAAGAGAAGCCAAACCCGCGCAACGCAACAACTGTTGAGACGTCTTGTTTAGACAAAATTTTTGTTGCATCAGAGTGCATGACTCGCCAACGCAACGCCGCGATTCGCAATTTGTCGGCTAGCGAACCGATAGGAGCAAAAGCAGTTGCTATTGCCCATCTAGGTTCGCGAAATGGATCAGAGACAACTGAGGCTCGACCGCGACGCATCACGACTGCACCCGAACTAAACATTTTCAGATCAAGTGCAGCCATATCAATTTGTGTTTTTAATTCAGGATAGGCAGTTAGCAAAACTTGAAATCCGCGATCCAGCAAAAATCCGTCGACTTTGTCGGTGCGAACGCGACCACCAACGCCATCTTGAGCCTCAAGCACGATCACGGACTTGCCTTGGCTATTTATTTTGCGTGCAGCCGCTAAGCCGGCTAGCCCGGCGCCGATCACAACAGCGTCAACGCTGGTCGGCAATTGGTTCATTTGTTGAGTAGTGCTCGCAGTGCAATATCAATAGTCGGATGTTGAAAAGTAAAGCCGGACTTCTGCAGTTCAACTGGCATCACACGCTGACCAGTGAACAACAGTGCATCAGCAAGTTCAGCACCCAACAAAAGTTGCGGACCAAATTTCGGAATCGGTAATATTGCAAGTCGTTTGAGTGCGCGAGCCAACGCCGTTGTGAACTCTGCATTTGTAACAGGGTTCGGTGCGGTCAGATTTACCGCACCAGAGACTTTGGCAGTGAGTAGATGTTCAATCGCGGCAAGTTCATCATCAAGTGAAATCCAACTCTGCCACGACCGTCCATCACCAAATTTGCCGCCAAGACCAAGTTTGAACAATGGCAGTTGCTTCTTGAGCGCTCCACCAAGTGGTGTCAGCACTATTCCTGTTCGCAAAAACACGGTTCTTACACCAGCGTCGACACTCGGTTTTGCTGCAGCTTCCCATTGTTTACAAATATCTGCCAAGAAAGTTTCGCCGTTTTTCGACTGTTCAGTAAGTTGTTCATCGCCACGGGGGCCATAGATGCCAATTGCCGAACCTGACAAAAACACACTCGGTTTTTTTGCACACTTGGCAATAGTCGAAGCCAGTAGAGCAGTGCTCTTGGTGCGACTGTCAAGAAGTTCTTGTTTGTACTTTGTTGTCCATCGTCGATCGCCAATGCCAGCACCCGATAAGTGGATTACAGCGTCAGCGCCGTCAATAACAGATGCGTTGATTTCTCCGGTCGCCGGATTCCACTGGCTTTCGTTTGCTTGCGGCGTGCGTCGAACGAGTTGGATTACGTCGTGCCCGTGTTTGCGAAGATTTTTAACTAAAGGTTTGCCGATTAATCCGCTTGCGCCTGAAATGATTATTTTCATATAGCGACAATGCTAGTTACTTAATGACAATAGGCACCGAGGTTACGACCGTATTTGGACGATACAACAATCGCGCTTTAATCGAAAGCGCTGATTGATTGTGTAACCACTGTGACCTAAGTGACGTCACAAACTCTGGAATGATCACAGTGATGATGTCGTCACTGGCCTCGTCATCAAGTTGGTTAATTCGTGTCATTATCGAATCGGTGATATCCCTGAACTGGTCATTGATCATTTCTAGATCTACAGTCATGTTGTGCTTTGCCCAGTCGGCATCTAATTTGGCACCTGCTTCAGTTGAGCCTACAACTGAAAGCGCGAGCAATCTGTCTGGACGCAAACTCTCGGCATACTTAACTGCCTGCAGAACTCCTTTATTTACTGAGCCAACGAGTACTACAACTAAGTGAGTGTGCCTTGGCGCTACATAGCCTTCTTCGATCTTGAGAAATGATCTCACTCGAACATAGTGACGATTGATCGTTACGAATATCAGCATCATTGAAGGAATAATGACCGCAGGAATCCACGCTCCATCGGTGAACTTAACAACTACGACTGTGCCTGCCACTGCCAATGTTGTCAGAGAACCAACACCCGAGAAAAATGCCCTAACTTGCCAGCCTGGTTCTTTTAGTTTTCGGTGCCGAACAAGCATGCCGAATTGGCTAAGTGTGAAACCAGTAAATACACCAACTGCATACAGTGGAATCAAAGCATTAACAATTCCACCGAATGCAATCACCAACGCCGACGCTGCCAAGCCTAAAAAGATGACACCGTTCGAAAAAACTAGGCGATCGCCGCGGTTAGCAAGTTGGCGCGGCAAATAATTATCTTTTGCGATTATTGATGAAAGTCTCGGAAAATCTGCGTATGCCGTGTTCGCTGCCAAGATCAGAATTCCGAAAGTTGCAAATTGGGTAACATAAAAGAAAATGTTTCTGCCGCCGTAAACCTGTTCGGCCATCTGCGCCAACACAGTCACTTTTATGTTTCCTTCGTGATCTTTAAGCGGCTGAAGTTTTTGCGCGAGAATACTTAAGCCAAGAAATGATGATCCGAGAACTACGGCCATCCACATCAAGGTCTTTGATGCATTCTTTGCTTCAGGTTTTTCAAATGCCGGCACACCATCGGCGACAGCCTCGATGCCAGTTAAAGCAACCGCACCAGACGAGAACGCTTTAAGAAAGAAAAATATTGTCAGAGTTTTTTGACCCGAAAGAAGTTCTTGAGCAACTTCACCAGAATGATCTATGGGTCCGAGATCTTTGAAGTAAACCTTGTACAACCCAACGACTATCAACGAAGCAAGGCTGACTATATATAGGTAAGTTGGCGGAGCAAAAAGTGCGCCAGATTCTTTCAAGCCACGTAAGTTTGCCAGTGTCACTATCAAAATAAATCCGACACAGAGTGTCACTCGATGTGGCGCGAGACTGCTAAACGCCGAGACGATCGCGGCAACACCAGCAGAAACTGATACAGCGACCGTCAAAATATAGTCAATAAGCATTGAAGCACCCGCAACTAACGACGGATGCTTTCCAAGGTTTTCACGGGCGACGATATAGCTGCCACCGCCATTTGGGTATGCATAAATTGTCTGTCGGTAACTGCTGACGACGATGATCAATAAGAAAATAACTAGAACTGATATTGGCACCAGATTGTCAAATGCAGACAAGCCAACTGCGGCCAGCGATAAAAATACAATCAGAATCTCTTCTGTGGCGTAGGCAGTACTTGAGATTGCGTCACTTGCAAAAACTGGAAGTGCAATTTTTTTCGAAAGCCGGTGGTGTTGGTCTTGCGAACTGGCGATCGGTTTACCGATGAAGAAACGTTTTAGAGCAGACGGTGAAAGTGCCATATCGGTTGTACATCCTCGCACAAGCATGAGTATTTTGCACGTTTGAAGGCTTATGATTAGGGCTGTGCACGTAGTAATTGTTGGTTGCGGTCGAGTTGGTTCAACTCTCGCACTAGAGCTCACTGCAATCGGTCATACGGTTGCAGTAATCGATCGCAAACCTGACGCATTTATGCGTTTGGGCGAAAACTTTTCTGGTTTAACAATTGCCGGCATCGGATTTGATCGTGATGTTTTATTGGAAGCCGGGATTGAAAAAGCACAGGCAGTTGCCGCAGTTACTAATGGTGACAATTCAAATATTTTGATTGCTCGTGTTGCTCGAGAAAAATTTGGTATCGAAAAAGTAGTTGCACGAATCTACGACCCAAAGCGTGCTGAGATATATGAGCGCTTAGGTGTCGCGACGGTCGCAACAGTAAAGTGGACTTCAGAGCGCATCTTGCGTCGCATTTTGCCAGATACTTCTAGCGTCGAGTGGACAGACCCCAGTTCAAATGTTGTGCTGATTGAGCGTGAGTTTCCAAACAGTCTCGTCGGCAAGAAGGCAACTGAAATTGTTTTAGCGAGTGCTTGTATTTCTGCGATACGCAGACTCGGTACCGCAGTTATTCCTGATGAAAAAACAATCGTGCAACAGGGTGATGTTGGTTATTTTATGGTCGAAATTAATTCACTTAATCAATTAGATGACCTCTTAAAGCAGGGCGCCTGATGAAGGTAATTGTTGCGGGTGGAGGAAGCGTTGGGCGCTTCACGGCAGAAGAACTAGTCGCCGCTGGGCACGATGTCTTGCTTATTGAGAATGATCGTGCAGTATTTCGAGACTATGGCAAGGCTGAAGAAGCCAAAGGTGTGCGTTGGCATCTCGGCGATGCATGTGATGTTGAAGTGCTTCGTGCCGCTGGTGCATCTGATGCTGATGTCGTCGCCGCTGTAACCGGTGACGACGAAGATAATTTAGTGGTCTCACTTCTTGCAAAACAAGAGTTCGGTGCGCCAAGAGTTATTGCGCGCGTTAATAATCCAAAAAATCATTGGATGTTTAACGAGATGTGGGGTGTAGATGTTGCCGTTTCAACACCACACTTAATTACAAGTCTTGTTCAAGAGGCAGTTTCTGTTGGCAACTTTGTCAAGCTTATGGATTTCGCTGGTGGCAAAGCTGAGTTAGCAGAAGTGACACTTGCAAGCGAATCACCCGCTTGCGATAAGACATTAAAAGATTTGAAATTTCCTCGAAGCGCGACGGTCGTGGCAATTGTTCGCAAGGAAGTTGTTCTTGTGCCAGAGAGCGACACAATTTTGCGAGCAGGCGACGAAGTTATGGTCTTGATCACCGAAGACGCAGAACTTGCAATTCAAAAAATACTCGTTGGCGAGAAAAATTAGTTAGATCGCGCTAGGCGAGAAGCGTGTAAGCAGGATTTAGCATCACAATTTGCGCGCCGTCTCGGTGCGGCACGCCATCAATCATGATGCAACGGCCGTGATCAATTCCGGGTATGTTGCGACGGCCACTAAAGATGACAGTAACTTCACCTGTTCCATCGCTGATTGCAACTTCAACTGCTGGTATACCGCTGCGGGGTTTAATTCTCATTCGCTTAATTTCGCCAGCAACTTTGACTCTTTCGCGACATCTTATCTCACCTAGTTTCAAGAAACCATATTGTTGAAAACGCTCGCAAAGTCTTTCGGTATCAATTTCTTTCTTATCGGCCGAAAGAGTTTTACCGATATTGCGAAGTCCCATTAACTATTTGCCAGTCTGCTCAGTGCCCGCTCTAACTCTGGTTCTGAGAGAACGCCAATTGTTGTTGTTGCTGTACCGTCTCGCGCAACGAAAACCCATGCTGGTTGATAAGGCACATTGAACCGTGCAAATACATCGCCGTCGCCGTCATTAATATTGGCAAAAGTTATGCCAGTGTCAGCGATGAATTTCTTCATCGAGTCTTCACTACCGTTCCAAGCGACACCGATAATGCGAACTTTTGATTGCCATGTTTTATATGCATCCTCGACCGAGGATGATTCAAAGCGACAAGTGCTTCAACCAGGTGCCCAAAACCAAAATGCGAGTGGTTGAGTTTTGAGTAATTCTGAGCTTGAAAATTTCTCGCCGCCAACAAGTTGCGCAGTGAAGTATGCCGGTATCTCCGTTGATGCTGGAGCCGCGGCTAATTCTGTTGACACAGTTAAATCTGCAGATGGGCTAGTAGATGGGCTAGTAGATAGTTGGGAATCTGCACCGCAGCCAAAAACTATTACCAGCGAGAAAACTGCGACCATGCGCACACCCAAAGTTACAACTGTTAATTGTTTATTCATCTTTAATTAGAGTAACAAGTTGAACTAACCCGTGAGCAATCAAAGCCCGATAGTTGGACCATAGACTTGCGGCTAGTGAGTACAAGAAAGTTGATATTTTTTGCGTTACTTTGTGGCGTGGCTATTTTGTTAGCAGGCTCCGTGCAACTGTTTCTAATGTCACGGTAAGTCAGTCAAAGCTCAATAGCGCAAACGGCTACGATAAAAAGGTAGCATTCAGAAAGAGCAACCTTGACAGACCAATTTGATCTCGTTGTAATCGGTGGAGGTCCTGGGGGCTACGCATCAGCCTTTTATGCAGCATCATGCGGAATGAGCGTGGCGTTAGTCGAACGCGACACAATCGGTGGCACCTGTCTGAATCGTGGTTGTATTCCGGCAAAGGCATTTTTAGAAACTGCTGCAACCAATCGCCATGTTGCCCATGCGTCAGAATTCGGAATTAATGCGAACTCAACCGGCATTGATTTTGCAGTTAGTCAGGCACGCAAAGCGCGAATCGTCGACGGTCTTGTCAAAGGTCTGACAGGCTTAACTAAATCAAAGAAAGTTACCTACTTGCTCGGCACTGGATCACTTGAGTCGAGTCGGGTTGTAAATGTTCAACTTGCCGACGGTACCTCAAAAAAAATTCAAGCCACGAATGTAATTTTGGCTAGTGGCTCAGTGCCTCGCACAATTAAGGGTTTTCCGATTGGCGGATCAATCATGACTTCCGATGAAGTTTTGATGTTAAGCACGATTCCAAAACGCATCGCTGTTATTGGTGGTGGCGCAATCGGTTGTGAGTTTGCATCGACATTTGCCGATCTTGGTTCACAAGTCACGATTCTCGAAGGCGCGCCAAAAATATTGCCAGGGCTTGACCCTGATGTTGCAAATGTTGTTGTTAAGAGTTTCACTAAAAAGAAAATCAACATTAAAACAGGCATCGTCGTAACTGGCCAAAGTTCTTTGCCAGATGGTTCGATACAAATAACTTTTGCGACGGGTGACCCGCTAATTGTTGACGTCGTGATTATGTCAATTGGACGGCGCGCGTTTTCTGACGCGTTAGGTCTTGTTGGCACGAAAGCAAAAGTTGACGATGGTGGTTTTGTTGTTGTCAATGAATATTGTCAAACAGCAGAGCCGGGCGTTTATGCAATCGGCGACTTAATTAATACTCCACAACTTGCGCACGTTGCTTATGCCGAAGCAATTTTGTCAGTTAAACACATGCGTCACGAAAATGCGACGCCGATTATGTATGACCGCGTGCCGTGGGCAATTTATTGTCATCCAGAAGTTGCTTGGGCGGGGCCATCAGAAGAGCAGGCTCGTGAAGCAGGTCATGACGTCATTGTCGCCAAGCATCAATTTCGTGCCAACTCCCGGGCAATGATCCTTGGAGAGATTGATGGGTTGGTCAAAGTAATTGCGAAAAAAAATGCTGACGGTTCTGCTGGTCAAGTTCTTGGTGTGCACATGGTCGGGCCCTGGGTTACAGAGCAACTAGCGGCAGGCTATTTAGCCGTTAACTGGGAAGCGTCGGTTGACGAAATCGCCGAATTCGTGATGCCGCACCCAAGTTTGAGTGAACTGTTTGGAGAGACGGTTCTCTCACTAACTGGCAGAAGTTTTAATGCGTGACAAACTTAGAATTAACACGATAGAGAGAAAATCAAATGGCTGACATCACACTTCCACAACTAGGCGAAACTGTTACCGAAGGAACAATCACGCGCTGGTTTAAAAAAGTTGGCGATGCAGTTGCTGCCGATGAACCATTGTTTGAAGTTTCCACAGACAAAGTAGATACAGAAGTTCCGTCGCCAGTTGCAGGCACATTGACTGAGATTCGGGTCAAAGAGGGCGACACAGTACCTGTTGGCACTGTGATCGCAGTTGTTGGTTCGGCAAATGCAAGTGTTGTACCAGTTGCCGCTGCGCCGGTTGTTCTGTCGCCAGTCGTTCAAGTTCCAGCTGCACCAGTTGCCGCTGCGCCAGTTGCCGCTGCGCCAGTTGTTCATGCGCCAGTTGCGAGTGCGGTCGCGACATCGCGAACAGTGTTGCCAGCGAACGCTTCAAACAAATTACTTTCACCAGTTGTACGTCGACTTGTTTTAGATTACGGCATTGATGTCAACACGCTTGTCGGCACTGGCCCTGGAAGTCGAATTACGCGTGAAGATGTTTTGGATTACATCGATAAAAATGGATCGGCGCCACAAGCCGTTGCACCAGTTGTCGCAGCGCCTGCGCCGGTTGTCGCAGCGCCCGTCGCGCCCCCGCCGGTAATTCAAGCGCCAAAAGTACAAGCGACGCCAGCGCCATCACCTGCGCCGGCACCAAAATTTACACAAAGCACAGAACGCGAAACAATTATTCCACTCACAAAAATTCGCAAACTCACCGCAGCCCACATGATTATGTCGCAAGCAGTCAGTGCTCACGCGTTCAGTGTTGTCGAGGTTGACTATGCAAATGTCGATGCAACTAGAAGTGAAGTTAAAGATCAATGGAAGCAAGCCGAAGGCTTCACGCTGACATATCTTCCGTTTATCGCTCGCGCAATTGTTGATGCACTTGCCGAGTATCCAAATCTCAACGCCAGCATTGAAGGCGACAAATTAGTTGTGCATAATTATGTTGATCTTGGCATTGCTGTCGATCTTGAGTTTCAAGGCTTGTTAGTTCCAGTTGTACGCAGCGCCGATGCAAAGCGTCTTCGCGCAATCGCTCGCGAAATCTCAGATCTCGCAACTCGCGCGCGCAGTCGAAAACTCACTCCAGACGAGATTCAAGGTGGAACGTTCACGATTTCAAATAACGGATCTGCTGGTTCGGTTCTTACAATGCCGATCATAAATCAGCCACAAGTTGCAATTATGTCGACGGATGCAATTGTGCGTAAGCCAGTTGTTGCTCAACTTAGCGATGGCTCAGAGAGCATCGCAATTCATCCCGTCGGAAATCTTGCGATGAGTTGGGATCACCGAGCATTTGACGGAGCATACGCGGCTGGTTTTCTCGCCAAGATAAAGCGAATTCTTGAAACTCAGGATTGGTCAGCGGAGATCTAAATCGTGTTGCGCGAAGATACTCAGGTCGCAACAAAACTAAATGTTCGTTGGCTCGGCAAGGTGCCCTATCGCGAAGCGCTCGCCATCCAAAATGCAATGTTTTCGCAGTCGTCAAGTCAGCATTTGTTGCTACTTGAACATCCTCATGTATTCACCTACGGTCCGAGTGCAGATTTAGATACGAATCTCAAGTGCGATCCAAAGCAAGTTGGTGCAGAACTTGTCAAAGTCAATCGCGGCGGCGACATCACCTATCACGGACCAGGACAATTAATTGCGTACCCAATTCTTTCACTTGAAGCAAAGCATGGTGTTGGTGGACCAGCCGATATGCAGGCATATGTTTGCAGTGTTGAGCAACTCGTAATTGACACACTCTGCGAACTCGGCGTCACAAATGCTGGACGCTTTGATGGATACCCCGGTGTGTGGATCGATCCAAAATCAAATACTCCTAAAAAGATCTGCGCAATCGGTGTGCGTGTTTCGCGTGGTCGCACAATGCACGGCTTCGCCTTAAATGTTTCGACTGATCTCAGTTATATGCGCGATCACATTGTGCCGTGCGGTATCTCCGAATATCCAGTGACTTCGCTCGACGAACTCGGTGTCAAAGTTTCGTTGCAACAAGTCGTTGATGTCGTCGCAAAACTTGCAGCCAAACTCTGGACAAATGGTGTCATTGATCGACATGATGTTTCGTGGACAGCAGTAAATAAAAATCTCAACGCTGGGTCAAATATTCAGATCACCGAGCGCAAACCTGAGTGGTTGCGACCACATGTAAGCCATGGCGCGGAAGTCTTGGCAACAAAAAAAACTTTGCGTGACTTGAATCTCGTTACTGTTTGCGAAGAAGCTGGGTGCCCGAACCTGTCTGAGTGTTGGGCAGACGGCACAGCAACGATGATGGTGCTCGGCGAGCGATGCACTCGGGCGTGTGGTTTTTGTTTGATTGACACGCGCAAACCACTTGCGCCCGATTCGAACGAGCCATTACGCGTCGCTCAAGCAGTATTGAAAATGCAACTTGAACATGCAGTTTTGACAATGGTTGCGCGCGATGATCTTGCCGACGGAGGAATGGCCCACGTCGCGCAATGTATTCGTGAGATTCGGAAAGTTTCACCAGATACGCGCGTCGAAACTTTAATTTCAGATGTCAAGGGCACTGACGCTCTTCAAGTTTTATTTAACGAGCGTCCAGATGTTTTGAATCACAACATTGAAACGGTCGCACGGTTGCAACGATTAGTGCGTCCGTCGGCAGGGTATGCGCGAAGTTTGTCAGTTTTGGCTCGGGCTCATGCTGCAGGTCTAGTCACGAAATCTGGTTTCATGTTGGGTCTAGGAGAAAGTAAAGACGAAGTTGAAGCAACGCTGATTGATCTTGCTTCAGTTGGTGTGCAGATCGTCACAATTGGTCAATATTTAAGACCTTCTGTCGAACACTTGCCAGTTGTGCGATGGGCAGACCCAACAGAGTTCGCTGATTATGCACAGTTCGGTGAAAAAATTGGCATCAAGCATGTTGAAGCAAGTCCGTTGACAAGATCTAGTTATCATGCCAAGCGTGCTGCCGAGCAAACTGCATCTGTTCAACTCGTGAGTATTAGATAATGAACGTCACGCTGCGCAAAATAAATCGCGTAATTAATTCGCAACGCACAACCGAAGGCGGAGGATTCAAAGTTCGCCGGCCGTTTCCAACTTCAGAAGTTGAAGACATTGATCCGTTTTTGTTATTGGATGAAATGGGTCCGTCAGATTACGCCCCGCATAAAGCGCTCGGTGCTCCGTCTCATCCGCACCGTGGATTCGAAACAGTCACGTATCTAATGGCTGGAGCAATGGTTCACGAAGATTCAATTGGTACGCGTGCAGTAATTAAAAATGGTGGCGTGCAGTGGATGACGGCAGGTTCCGGCGTGATTCACAGCGAACTACCAACCGATGACATGCTCGCACTCGGCGGCCGAATGCATGGCTTCCAACTTTGGGTAAATCTTGCAGCAGAGCGCAAAATGATTCCACCGCGCTATCAGGGCTACGAAGCTGACGAACTCGCACAAGTCAAACTTGAAAATGGTGGACTCATCAAAATCGTTGCCGGCGAAGTTCACGGCGCAACTGGTCCTGTTGAAACTACTAGTCCGATGACATATGCCCATGCTGTGATGCAACCAAACGACTTAATTGAATGGTCGCCCGATGCAACGCACACGGCGCTCGTGCATGTCTTTGCTGGTGCAGTATCTGTTAACGGCGAAAAATTTGAGAGCGGTCAGATGGTTGTCTTTGATCGCAGCGAAGGCGTGATAAAAATAGAAGCAGATGTTGAATCAGATGAAACTGTTCAGTTATTAATCATTGGTGGTGCGCCGCTAAACGAGCCGATTGTGCGATACGGTCCTTTCGTGATGAACACACGACAACAAATTGTTGACGCAGTAACTGACTATCAAGCAGGCCGACTAGTTAAATGATCGTCGTTAAATGACTATTAATAAAACTTTAAGTGCAAGTGCACTTTACGCGTCACGAATCTTGCGGGTTCGCCAAGAAATGCAACGGCTTTCAATTGATGCTGCGCTACTCAGCGTCGGTCATGATTTGCCGTATCTGACTGGTTATTACGCAATGCCACTTGAGCGGTTAACAATGCTTGTCATCACACACGAATCAGTGGCGGCGTTAGTTGTGCCAAGGCTTGAAGCACCGCGAGTAACTCCGTTCGACGATGTTTTTCGCATCGTGCCATGGGGCGAAACCGAAAACCCAGTTTCGATTGTTGCCAAACTTCTTGGCGGTGCAAAAACTATTGCAGTCGGCGATCAAATGTGGGCACGATTTTTGGTCGAGTTGATGGGTTTCGTGTCTAGCGCGAAATTCGTTCGCGCTGTTGATGTTGTCGGCCCAATGCGAATGGCCAAAGATTTGAACGAAATTGAAGCACTGCGTTTAGCTGGTGCCGCCGCCGATCGTGTCGCAATGCAATTACAGGCTGGCGATATTGCACTTCTTGGTCGCACAGAAGCCCAGGTTTCTGCTGATATTTCGGCGCGCCTGATTGCAGAAGGTCACGATGTCGTCAATTTCGCAATTGTCGCCGCAGGCGAGAATGCCGCAAGCCCACACCATCACGCCGGTCAACGAATTATTCAAAAAAATGAAATCGTGTTATGCGACTTCGGCGGCACAATGAATGGCTATTGCAGCGATATCACTCGATGCGTTTTTGTCGGCGAACCATCTCGAAAAATTACTAGTGCATATTCTGTTTTGCATGCCGCTCAAGCCGCTGGCGTTAAAGCTGGTGTGGTCGGTGCAACATGTGAATCAGTTGATGCGGCGGCACGCAGAATTATTGATGATGCTGGGTTCGGTGATTTTTTTATCCACCGCACAGGTCACGGCATAGGAATGGAAGCGCACGAAGAGCCGTACATGGTCAGTGGCAACAAGTTGAGAATTGCTGCGGGTCATGCGTTCAGTGTCGAACCTGGAATTTATCTCCCGGGCAAATGGGGAATGCGTCTCGAAGACATCATTGTCGCCACCGATGCTGGCCCCGTGTCAATGAACAGTGTCGATCATTCTTTAGTCGTGGTTGGTTAATGCGTCTAGATGCGTCCACATTTTTATTGCAGTGGGCGACGGGTGGCATCGCATTTTTGTGGTTCACACTTCGTAGTCAAGAGATTTCGTCTGGTTACTCAAAATTATTGCGCGGTGTATTTGGCTCGCTTGCAATTTTCGCAGTTGCTGCGGGTTTCTTTTTCGACACAGTTTTAATTCGTGAACTCGCCAGCATTGCGGTCGCTTTAATTGCTTTTGCGACACTGGCCAAAAAATCTGCAAAATTTGATTTGGTTGCGGTGGCAATAGGCGCAGTCGGATTAGTTGCTTCCGTAGTTGCAAACAACAGTGCAAATTTTGTTGATTTGTTGCGAGTACTTGTTGGTGCAGCATTTCTTGGTGCAGTAACTGATTTGATGTTGCTCGGACACTGGTATCTAGTACAACCAGGCATGACTCGAAAACTTCTCAATGAATTAACGAACACACTGTTGATTATTTGGCCACTCGAAATTGCAGTAATGCTTTTACCAACCGGAATGGTCAGCGTGCTCAACGGCACGATTGATGACGGCTGGAACGGCATCCTCGGATATTTCTGGGTTGGATGTGCGGCATTAACTGGTGTGCTTGCGTGGTTCACTCGCGCCGCATTGAAAGAGCGAAGTTACTCTGCAGTAATGGCGGCGACTGGCTTGAGTTATTTGGCGATCCTCACAGCATTCGGCACAGATCTCGTCGCGCGAGCAATTCTCGCACTTTAATTTTAAATTGTCCGCAAATTAGATTTCGTCTACTATCGCCTATGTGAGTAGTGATTACAAAGTTGATGACAAATGGGATGTTGCAACAAAAAATGCAATCCAAGTAGGACGACAGGGTTGGCATTCGTCGGTGCCACCCAATGGTCATGCTAATCGGGCATCCGCAGAAAACTTAAAGTACAACGACAATCCGCTGGGTCTAGATACTCCCGAAAACGAAATTGAAACAACCCCAGAGCACAGAAATTTAGTTGCGGGAGACCCGTCGTGTGCAGGCTGGACGCGCACACACGATGATTCAAATGTCGCGAAACTTCGCGAGAAATTGAAACTTACAAATGGAATACGCGGGCTTGAAGTTGTTTCGCATACAGAAGTTGAACGAGCGGCAGAATTATTTCATCGCGACGGGTTTGTCGTAGTCGCTGACGCAATTAAGCCTGAACAACTCGTACGAATGCGAATTGCTGCCGACCGTGCAATTGATGAAATGCTGGCAGTTGATCCAGACTGTTCAGTCGGCGGTGGTGCAGGTGGGTTGCCGCATCGTTATTCGTTCGGCAGCAGTTCGGCTTCGCGGCATATGTTGCATGCAAGTGAATGGGTTGGGTTAATTGATATGCCGACGACGACGCCAATCATCACCGCAATTTTTGGTTCGCCAAATTACATCGTGATTGGTGGAGGCGGAGATATTGCGATGCCAGGTTCTATCGAATATCAAGGTTTGCATTCAGATAACACTTGGGCAGAGCCGCATGATCCGAGTGGCCGAATAACTATGCGCGAGATGCCGGTGCCTGCTGTGACAATTAATTTTCCGATGATTGATCTAACTCCCGAGAATGGTCCGATCAGACAAATTCCTGGCACACAAAATTCACGAGAGCCAATTCCAAGTTTGTACAACGAACCACAGTGGATGAAACTCAGCACGCTGTGTCCGGCTCCCGCAGGATCAGCAATCATTCGCGACTTGCGGTGTTGGCACGGTGGCACACCTAATTTGTCGCGCGATGTTCGAGCGATGCCGAACATTGAATATTTCGCGCCATGGTTTCGCAGTGAAGCAGTTGTTCGTTCGATGCCTTACGAGCAATGGAAGTCATTATCGTCGCATGGTCAGCGAATTTCTAGATATGTAATGTGCGGCAAAGATGAAATCGTGGTTGGCGCCGGTTACATTCATCCGAAATCAAAAATGCGCGAAGAATTCAAAACCAAGCAACTCGCAGAAATCGGCCCTGACGCCGCAGCCGAATACCTGCGCCGCCTCTAGCTATATTTCAGTTCAGGTTTTTAATTTT